>SLPE01000028.1 GCA_007132145.1 Candidatus Izemoplasma sp. | reverse complement strand
GGTTTCGACTTTTAACTCCGTGCTATCTGCGTCCAGGAAGGTCACAGTAAAGGTATTAATCTCATACTCTGCGTAGATTGTCGTATCTTCTGTGATACCTGTGTAGTCTTCACTCCAACCAGTAAAGGTATGCCCTTCTTTGATTGGGTCATCAGGTGCAGTGGCGTCACTTCCGTGTTCAATAGTCTGTACACTAAAAATCATGTCATTATAATCTTTGAACACAACCTCGTATGACTTAATCTTCCAATGTGCATGTAGGGTCCAATCACCTAATATTTCTGTATTATTGTCAATAACTATCTCTACATCTTGTTCATACAAAAACCATCCTATAAACACGTAGTTTTCACGCGTTGGGATGGGTAAGGTAACGGTATCCCCGTAATCGATATTTGATATTGAGGCAACTTCCCCTCCTCCGTTCACATTGAAGATGAGTGATAGCCGCTCAATAGGTCTTCTGTCCTTTGGCGTTCGATCCCTTGGATCAAAATCTTCTGCGCACGCCATGGTGATTGCACCTATAAAGATAAACACCAAAAGTATCCATGCTTTTTTTAACATTACTTATCCCTCCATGGTTATTCGTTACTTTGATTATACCACACAGACAATCCAAGACAATAGTCGCCTTGGTTAACTCATACAACCCCGTCTCCATAATTACCCGAATACCACGCGTAAAATAGGGGGTTGGAGAAAAACCTGCAAAATAGGCTTTTTTGCCTATTGAATTTTTGACCAAATTCCACAACCAAGCCGTATCTTTCTGATTAACCGCCTAATTTCCAGATTTTTTCGACAGGCTTTTTTGCCTGTTTTGCATTTTTTGGACCGAAAACACAAAAAAAGTTGAACATTATTTACCTCTTTCAATACTCTGCCTATCAATCCTTTCACTTTTGTGCAAAACTCCACTCTTCATCATGTCTAAATCGCTTTTCTTATTGTTTCCATACAAAAGGGCATACCTTATGCAAGATATGCCCTTACTGATAACTATGGTGACCCGTACGGGATTCGAACCCGTGCATGCCAGCGTGAAAGGCTGGTGAGTTGATCCGCTTCTCCAACGGGCCAATGGCGGAGTAGGAGGGATTTGAACCCTCGCGCCGGTTTAACCCGACCTATGCCCTTAGCAGGGGCACCTCTTCAGCCAACTTGAGTACTACTCCGTTTGTGAGTCACTTTATGATATCTCATTTGCCCTATGCTGTCAACATTTCCCCGTCTGTCTTCTCAAGCTTTTTCCTTCACCATCGTGAGTTGAAGACGCGAGCGCTCGAGGTCGATGTCCTTGACCCACACTTTCACGATGTCGCCGACACTGACGACGTCGAGCGGGTGTTTGACATAAGCCTCCGACAATTGGGAGATATGGACGAGCCCGTCGTCTTTGACGCCGCAATCGACGAAAACGCCGAAGTCGACGACATTGCGGACGGTACCTTGCAGTTCCATGCCGGGGCGCAAGTCTTCGAGTTTGAGCAAGTCCTTTTTCAGGAGCGGACGGTCGACATCGTCCCTTGGATCCCTCAGCGGGGCGATCAACGCGGTGAAGATGTCCTTCACGGTCGGCTCTCCGAGACCAACGGCTGTGGCGACAGTTTCAGGGTTGAGTGCGGAAATCGTTTCTTTCAAAACGTTCGAACCGATGTCTGCGGCCGTCAACTCCGAACTACTGAGAATTTTCTCGGTCTCCTCGTAACTTTCGGGGTGGATCGACGTCTTGTCGAGGGGGTTGTCTCCATCGAGAATGCGGAGGAAGCCCGCGGCTTGTTCGAATGTCTTCGGGCCGAACCCTTCGACATCCAACAACGTAGAGCGGCTGCGGAAAACGCCGTTCGTTTCACGATGGTCGACGAGCTGCTTGGCGATCTTCCTTGTCAATCCGGCGACATGGGAAAGCAGTTGGACGCTGGCGGTATTGACGTTGACGCCGACTTGGTTGACGACCGTTTCGACGATGAAATCGAGGGCGTCGTTCAGTTTCGTCTTCGGCATGTCGTGTTGGTACTGTCCGACGCCTATCGAGCGGGGTTCGATTTTCACGAGTTCGCTCAACGGGTCTTGGAAGCGTCGGGCGATCGAGACGGCACTACGCTCTTCGACGGCGAGGTCGGGAAACTCGCTCTTGGCGAGTTCGCTTGCGCTGTAGACCGATGCGCCGGCTTCGTTGACAATGACGTAGCGGCAGTCGCCGTCGTGCTTTTTCAAGATGTCGGCGATGAAGGCTTCGGTTTCACGTGAAGCCGTGCCGTTGCCGATGGCGATGACGTCGATGGCGTATTCGGAAAGCGTCGAGAGCATCTTCTTTTCAGCTTCTTCCCGTTTTGCGGGGAGGTGTGGGTAGACGACATCGCTCTTCACGAACGTTCCCAGATCGTCGACGACGGCGAGTTTGCACCCGGTTCTGAAAGCGGGGTCGATGCCGAGGACGCGTTTGTCCTTCATCGGCGGTTGCATGAGAAGGCTCCGGAGGTTCTCTCCGAAGATTTCAATCGCTTGCGTCTGGGCCCGTTCGCTGAGCATCGAACGGATTTCGCGTTCGACCGACGGCTTGATGAGCCGTTTGTAGGCGTCTTCGATGGCGCTTGCAATAGTGGGAGCGCACGGACTTTCGGGATCTTTGACGGTGCGTTTCTCGATCCTTTTCAAGACGTCTTTTTCTTCGACGTCGATGGACACGCTCAAAATTTTCTCCTTTTCCGCGCGGTTGATGGCGAGGATTCGGAACAGTTTCACATGTTTGAGCGCTTCATCGTACTCGTAATATGTCTCATAGATGCGTTTTTTGTCGATGCCGGCCTTTTTCTTCTTGCACACGAGTCGTCCGTGATGTTCGAGGTGTCGACGGACCCATTTGCGGTTACGCGGGTTGTCGGAAACCTTTTCGGCGATGATGTGTTGCGCCCCTTCGATGGCCGCTTCGATCGTTTGGACATCATCGTTCAAAAATGCCGTTGCGTGTTTGTTCACGTCGGCATCGGGTGCACACGCCAACAATGCCTCCGCAAGCGGCGCGAGGCCTTTTTTCTCGGCTTCCGAAGCTTTCGTCTTCTTCTTTTCCTTATAGGGACGATAAAGGTCTTCGACATCGATGAGTTTGTCGGCGGCTTCGATTTCAATGCGCAATTCTTCGGTGAGCATCCCTCTTTCTTCAATCAGACGGATGACGTCTTCTTTGCGTTCTTGCAGTCGCAGCCGCGCCTCATAGGCCTTCTCGATTTCACGGATTGCGGTTTCGTCCATCTCGCCCGTCATCTCTTTGCGATAACGCGCGATGAAAGGGACGGTGTTGTCTTCGAGCAATTTCAACACCGTTTCGACGAAACGCGGTTTGACATTGAGTTTCCGTGAAAGGTCCTTCATGATCGTCTGATTGATAGTATCCCTCTTCTCAATCGTCTTCTTCGATTTCGAATGTGCCGTCGTAGACGCTCTCGATCAAATCCTTCATGGCGCTTCTGCTCATCGCCCGACCGACGATGGCTTTGTCATGAAAGATGAAGATGCCGCCCGGTCCGGCGAGGTAGGGATCCATGGGAATGCCGAAGATGGGATGGGGAACCGGCTCGAGTTCGGTCGGCGGATAGCCCCAAGCCGTTTTCTTGTCGAGATAATGGACGTCGATGCCTAGAGGATTGTCTTCTTTGAACGCTTTGATGATGTCTTTCATCTCTTCGTGTGTATCGCTCGTCTCTTCGTAATAATAGACAAAGTACAAGTCCCCTCCCATCATCAAGGTGTCGTCCCAATGATGGACGTGGCCGGGTTTCATCTCGGGCAGTTCCTTTTCCGGGTCGAGCACGCGGTTGAAGACTTCGCGCATGGCGTGATAGCCCGTCACCACCGTTTCCACTTCACCGTCGTCGAACAGCCACATTTGCGGCGTGATGCCGAGGTCGATGAGATCGGGGACGTCTCCGCGAAGACGTTTCGTCGCATCGAGGAGGTGGATTTCCATCTCTTTGTCTTCGAGTCGACGGGCGTTTTCCGCCAAAGTGCGAATCTGGTCGGAAAAGAAGTCGTCGTCTTGCGGATGATAGAAAACGACGATGTAGGGGTCGCTTTCCATGGACGCGATCTCGTCCCAGTCTTCCGTGCCGAGCGTCATGACCAAGAAGGATGCGAGCGCCGCCACCATCCCGATTAAAAGGAGGATGACAGCCAATTTGGTCAATTTTGGAACCCATGGATCTTTGGTCCAAGATGTGCGGTGCGTGTTCGAAAATCGCTTGTCTTTCGTCTTTTTCATAACTTCAGCTCCTCATGTGTGTCCTTCTGCGTGTCCGATTCGACCCAGACGACGGCGACGGCATGGTGTTTCGTGTGGGAAATGCTCACGTGGACAGTATCGCCGCTGCGGTAAGGCGAACGGAGGACGGGGGCTCCCGTCTTGTCGGTGTCGATGTCGACATCGGAAAAATTCAAAGGGCTCTCGAACGTCCGGTAGGCTTTCGTATAGGCTTCCTTCGCGGCGAAACGGCCGGCGAGGAACTGCAGTTTCCTGTCCGCGTCCTTGATCGCTTCGTAGCGGCGATGTTCGTTGCTCGAGAGGATGCGCCTGACCAACGTCTCGTTCAAACGCGCGCGGAGGTCGTCTAGGTCGACGAGGTCGATGCCGAGACGGTTAATCGTTGAAGTCATGGAGCACCTCCTCGGCGAGTTGGGCGATGTTTCGGAACCGATGGTTGAGCCCGGATTTGGATATTTCCGTATTGAAATGGTCACGGCTCATTTCACTCAATTCCGCAAGCGACGCCTCGGGGTAGGTCTTGCGCAAGTGCATCGCTTCATGCAGTGTTTTCGGCAAGCGTTCCATATCGGTGAGGTTTTCGAGGACCGCGATGTGTCTGAGCTGTTTCGTCGCCGCCGCGAGCGTCTTGTTCTGGTTGGCGAGTTCCATGTTCATCACCCGGGTGATCGAGTTGACGAAATCGCGTTTGATGCGGACGTCTTCGAAGGCGAGCAAGGCGTGTGTCGCATCGATGATCCGCAAAAAATCGGCGATCTTTTCCGATTCTTTGACGTAGACGAGATAACGGTTCCGTTTAGGAATGACGCGGGCGTTGAGTTCGAACCCGTTCATCACGTCTGCGAGTGCGTTCGCGTACGCCTCCGACGGGACGTTGATTTCGAGATGATAGGTCTGACTGCCGGGGTCGTTGACCGAACCGGCGCCGATGAAGGCGCCTCTGAGATAGGCGCGACGGTCGCATTCTTTGATCAACAAGGTGTCGTCGATGACGGTGGCATAGCCGCTTTCGTCGTCGAGCAAGGATAATTCGTTGACGATCAGCGACGCTTTTTCACGTACACGCAACGCATAGACGGACTTCTTTTTGAGGCGAACCTGTTTTTTTGCGGTGATTTCGACAGGGACGTCATACAACCTCTTCAAGGATCGCAACGCTTTTCTCGCGAGCGCGAGCGACGTCGTCGAAAAGGTCAAGGCAAGACCTTCTTTGGATATTTCGAGTTGTCCATTCACCGAAAGGAGCGCGCTCGTTTCAGCGATCAGACAGCACTGCGTAGCGGGAAGCGTCATCAGTTCTTTCTTCGTGTCGGCCGCAAAAGACATCGTTCACGCCTCCTTTTGCGATGTCGCGCGTTTGGCGATGCCCAGCAACAATCCGAGCGCGATGCCGAGAAGCGAGGCGAACAACACCCGATACGTCTGCGGCAGTAAGAATGTGATCGTATGCGCCGGTATCCAGAAGAAGGGAATCGTCTTGAAGACGACGAAACGGATGAAGGCGGGGGTGTCGATGCTTGAAAGGGTCGCCGCGAGCCGGTGGCTCCGCGCCTTTTTCTTCGATTCGATATAGTGGTCGCTGACGCGATGGAAGTACATCATCGTCGGCGCGAACGTGACGTTCATCAAGACGCTCGTGAACAAGGCGGAAAAGAACTGAATCCCTTCAAACGGCAGGATCTTTTCCGATTGGAGATAATCGACGCCACGGTCGTAGATCGGGAACACGAGCGCAATGACGACGCCGATGAATCCCCAGACGAACGCTTTGTAAAACAAGCCTTCGACACGGTAATCCTTGTTCGCTATCCGTCGACTCAACAGATCGCCGATGCTGGCGAGGATGAAGAACTTGATGAACCCGCCCATGAGAGGAAAGTCTTCGGAAAAGGCGAAAAACGGCCTTCCCGTCCAGGGCAGGACCAACAAGGACGTCAAGACGACGAGCGCCGCGACGAAAAACACATCATCCTTGCGCATCAAATCCCTCCGATCCATTGCAAGAAAGGTCTCGTGTAGGTGATGAGGAAGTCCGCGGATACGGCGATGACGAACGCAAAGCCGAGCATCCGTCGCAATCCGCTCGGAATCGCGATGAGCCAAGCGGTGACGAAGGGATGCAAGAAGACGCTCACCGCAGCGGCCAAGACGCCGAACAAGCCGGTCGGGATGATGCACGAATACGGCTGTTCGCACCACAAGGTGAACGTATCCCGGTAATCCCAGAGGACGACGCCGAACAACCGTTCATGCATGTGACCGGAGAAGAGTTCCGACATCGCCGTGAAAACGATCGCACAAGGCACGAGGGCGATGAAACGGAGCCAAAAGGGCATGGCGCGTCTTTTTAGACGACTCCAGACGAGGATGGTCAACGCCACGCCGAGTCCGTACATCGGTTGTACCGGTAGATGCAAGACGCGGTTGTCCAACCAGTAGCCTAAAAAGACGAGATTGATGACCCGCTCGAGCACCCAGCCGAGAAATCCGTAGAGAACGATGTTGAAAAGGAACGTCTTCATCGTACGCATCCATTGTAACACACGTCGGGTGAAGACCGTCGTGCGCCTTTCATTTGCGACGCTCGATGTATTTCGCAGCGTTTTGCGCGGCGATCGCGCCGTCGCTCGCGGCGGTGACGATTTGCCGGATGTCCTTGACGATGACGTCTCCGACCGCGTAAATGCCATCGCGGGCGGTTTCCATGTTCGCATTCGTCTCGATGAATCCGTGCTCGTCGGTCATGCCGAGTCGCTTTGCGAACGTCGTTTCCGGAATATGACCGATGAAGATGAAGGCACCCGCGACGTCGAGGGTCTTCACGTCTTCGCTGTGTCGGTCCTTGACCGTCACGCTTTCGAGTCTTTCTTCCCCGTTGAAGGAAACGACTTCATGTCCGAGGAGATAATCGATCATGCCGGTCTTGTCCGCTTGCTCGATGGCCTTTTTGTCGGCTTGCAAGTCGTCGAGGATGTTGAGGATGGTGACGCGGACGTTGAGTGAGGTCAAATACACCGCTTCTTCGATGGCGCTGTTTCCCCCGCCGACGACGAGGACGTGTTTGTCCTTGAAGAAGACGCCGTCGCAAATCGCGCACCAGCTCACGCCTTTACTCGTAAGTCGGTCTTCGCCTTCGGCGCCGAGTTTGCGGGGAATGGTGCCGCTGGCGATGATCACGGTCTTCGTTTCATATGTTTCACCGTCCACGGTTTTAACGGTCTTGACGTCGCCGTCGAGTATTTCGGAGACGTCGCCGTAGGCGTACTCGACGCCGATTTCCTGCGTGTGTCGGTACATCTTGTCGCTGATTTCAAACCCGGAGACTTTTCCGAGACCGGTGTAGTTCTCGACTTCCCACGTCGAAATCATCTTGCCGCCGGGGGCGGCCTTCTCGATCATCAACGTCTTGAGATTGGCGCGTTTGGCGTAGATGCCCGCGGTCATGCCCGCGGGACCGGCTCCGATGATGATGACGTCGTACATCATGCATCACTCCCTTTTTTCTCGATACGGTTTTCGGCGAGATATTCGTGATAGAACGGGCGTTTGAAGACGAGATGGCTCAACAAAGAGAACCCGATACCGCCGAGAATCATCAGGATCGACACGACTTGCGCCGTCCTGAGACCCGTCCCCCATAAATAGAGCGAATCGGTACGCATGCTCTCGATCATGAAACGACCGATCGAATACCAGACGAGGTAGAAGGCGAAGAGGTCGCCGCCACGAACGAACTTCGTCCGTCTCAAGATGAAGAGGATGATCAAACCGGCAATGTTCCAGAGCGATTCGTAAAGGAAGGTCGGATGGTAATAGTTCAACCCGTCCGGTCCGTT
>SLPE01000188.1 GCA_007132145.1 Candidatus Izemoplasma sp. | reverse complement strand
GTACACACGGCGTTGTCGAAGGGGAAGATGCTGAAGAGTGTCGCGAGCGAGACATCACCCGATGATAACGATTGTCGCGTCCCGCCATAGTTTTGGAAGCCGATGGCCGAACCGGTGGAAATCCGCATGACCCGAGCGGCCCAATCGGCCATCGTTGCGCGGTTGACGAATCCGGGATTGTGGATGATCGTCTCATATAGGGGTGCCGCTTCAAGTAAGAACGCATCGATCAATTCCGTGATGACGGGGTGTTCCGATTGCAACAGGGCATCATCGGCGGCCGTCAAGTTCCACATCTCGAAGCTGCTGACGACACCGTCTTCGAGATGAAGACGGAGGTGACCGACATGCGAGCCGTAACCTCCCGATTGGATGGCGGGGACGCCATTCCAGTCTTGTTCGAACACTTGATGGGAATGTCCGTTGAAAATCGCATCGACACGATGATCGCCTTCAAGATTCGCGACATGCGCGTTGACGCCGCCGCTGTCGTGTGTGAGCAGCAACACGACATCGACGTCGTGGCCGACGCGCAACTCGTAGGCGTAGTGTTCAACGAGCGGTCCCGGCAGGGCGAATTCATAGTCTTCGACGAAGCGTGTCGCGATCGACGATTCGAGACCGTATCCGATCGTGCCGATGATGCCGATGCGGAGGTCGCCGCGCTCGATGATCGTATAGGGATCGATGCCGTCGGGTCTTGTCGTGGTCCCTTTTTCGAAGACGTTCGCCCCCAACAAGGGGAACGCTGCGATTTCATGTTCGTTTCCCTCGATGAAGTAACGGGTGATCACCTCGAGCCCCCAGTCGAACTCATGGTTGCCGATGGCGAGCGCATCGAAACCGGTGGCGTTCATCAGTTCGATGACGGAAGAACCATAGAAGTAATTGGAAAGGGCGGTTCCGTGAACCATGTCGCCACCGGCGAGGATGATCGTGTTTTCCGGGGCGGATTCGTAACGTTCGATCAAGAAGTTGCCGATGCGCGCCATGCCCATGTAATGGGCCTCGGGAAGGATCATCCCGTGCAAGTCGTTCAAGAGGTAGATGTCGAGATGCTCGATGGTTTCCGGCGATTCGTCGCTTGTCTCATCGACCGTCTCCGTTGTATCGTCGATCGTCTCCTCCGTTTGATCGACCGGCTCGCTCGAAGGACTTTCGCTCGGTTCGTGCGTTGTCGGTTCCGTCTTGCATGCGGCGAAGATGAAAAACGACAAGCATACCGCAAGGGTCATGATGGCTCTCTTCATACGCTCACCCTATTCTCGATGGTTTCATGGATCCGCTTGAAAAAGTGCACTGTCTCGATTGCATTATAACACAGCTGTGTGCACGATCGTTTCCCTATGATATGAATCGTTCGAAACGTTACGGAGTCACGATACCGGGGCCTCGCTTAAGTCGGGATGTGGTATAATGTGGGTAAACGAAAGTATAGGAAGGAGTGGCATCTCATGGTCGAATCGAAAGCAACGACCATCAAAGGCTCGACGGGGAACCCCTTGCACGTGTGGTCTTTCATGCCGGAAAAAACACCTAAAAGCGTGCTCATGCTCTTGCACGGCATGGGAGAACACGCCGCCAGATACGAAGATTTCGCAAAGTTCATGGCGCAAAGAGGCATTGCGGTCTACACGCACGACCACCGCGGACACGGACGCAGTCTCAAACCTTCGCAAGACGTCGGAATCCTCGATACCGACGACACGTTCGAGGCGATACTTGAAGATGTCGACATCGTCTACCGCCATGTGATTCGCCAGCACCCCGGCATCGCCGTTTCGATGCTCGGCCACAGCATGGGTTCGATCATACTGCGACGTTATCTTCAACGATTTCATCCTGAACTCGTCGCGGTCGTCTTGTCCGGGACGTTACCGCTGCAAAATCGGATCTATGTCAAATTGATGCGCGCCGTCGCGCGTGTCATGGGCGGGTTCAAAGGTTCTGAAAAACGTTGTCGCGCCTTGGCGAAGATGATGAACGACGGACTCATCAAGAAGATCCCGCAAGCGCAAACGCCGTTCGACTGGATTTGTTCGGATGCCGACGTCGTGACACGCTACATCGAAGACCCTTTGTGCGGCTATGCCTACAACAAGCGTTTCTACAACGCGTTCTTCAAGACGATCGACCACGCGGACAAACCCGAAAACATCCGCAAAAGCCTTCCGGTGCCGGTCATGATGATTTCAGGCGAAGACGATCCGTTGAGCGAAGACATGCGAGCGATAGAACGCCTTGCGCAGAGGTATCGTGCTTTGCAGCCACACGCCGACATCGAAGTGCATGCGGTGCCCAAGGCTCGTCACGAAGTCATCAACGAACACAACAAGCAAGAAACGTATGAAAGGATTCGCGCGTTTCTCGACCGCAAGGTCGAAGACGCGTCGACGTCGTGAAAACGAATACGTTGTATCATCGCGGCATCTTGAAAATGCTCGGCATCCGCTTGAAGGAAAAACGCCTTGAAAGGGGCTTCTCCATCCGTGGGGTGGCACAAGCTTCCAAAATCGCGCATTCGATGATATCGGACATTGAAAACGGCCGTGTCATCGCCCATGTGAGAACCTTGGCCGACTTGTACGGACAACTCGGTGTCGAGTTGCTCATCGATCCCTACATCGTTACCGAACTCAAATCGCGGATGGACGATTTCTACGAAGCGCTCTTCCAACTCGACGACAACCAAATCCACCATATCTTCGCAGATATCACGAAAGAAGCAGACCGTTTTGCGCATTCGGTACTCGCCATCGATTACGAGGTCCTTCAAGCGGTCTATCGGGTCGCCGTTGAAAACGGCCCTCTCCCCGAAACTCTCGAGCGGCTCACAAAGCATTACCGGCACCTCAACCCTGCACTGAAACAGCATTACAACCTCTTGAACGGCTACGAATGCCTGAGACGACATGATTACGAATCGGCGGTCAAGTTTTATACCCGCAACCTCGCGATTCAAGGCGAGCACAAACTGCACGCCGTCAGTATGGCGTACTTGGCCGAAGCACACAGCCGAAATCATCAACCGCATAAAATGATCCATTATGGTACCATGGCCTCGAAAGCCTTGGCCTCACATACGATGCGTAAACGGAAACTTGCGCTTGATAGACTGCTCGCGAGGAATTTGATCGATGTCGGGCATTTCGACGACGCCGAAACGGTCTTACGGCATCTGGAACTGTCCGCGCGTCGCGACGACATCGTCACCGCCGACGAGCTGGCCTACTTGCATGCATATCTTCGATACCGTCTCGGTGAAACCGGCGAGGCGTTGGACATCTTGAACACCGTGACCGAAACCATGCCTTATTACCACTTTTTCAAAGCCTTGTTGTACGACCTCTCCGAGAGGAAAGATGAAGCGGAGACGTTGTTGGCGAAGAAGATTGCCGAAAGCGACGGGAACGACGATGTGGATACGATGATATGCCGCTTGTTCTTGATGCGTTTGCGCCATGAAAATTCGGAGAACTTCGAAAAGACGTTGAAGATGTTGATCGATCGAAGGCAGGAGATTCCCATTCGCGAAATCTTGAGGACCGTGATCCTATGGGGTGTGGAACACTACGAGGCTCGGGAGATGAGTAGAGAAGGCTTGACCTTGGCGAAGTTCTACATCCAGGAGCTTTCAGAATGAAGCCCTACGGGGATTCCGCGAGAGAGTTTTGGTTAAAGAGGGTTTCCTCGACGCTTGTAAACTGACAGTTCACTCTATGTTTTGCTCGTTTTTCGTGAGACAATGGCGTTGCAATAGGCGGATTGGTTTTGGGAAGGGATAACATTGAGCCACACTCCTTTGCGTTAAGGTCACCAGGTTTTCTGGCGACCTTTTTGCATGGCTGAACGTTTCGATTTCTTCGTCCGCAAACCTTGCGTCTATGATATAATGATAACGGTGTGCAAACCATTTCAGATGGGAGAATCGATACATGAACAAGAACGATAAAATCTCGACGATGGCCGTTGTCAAGGAAACCCCGGATAAGGGGTTCGTCTACAAGCGGCATGTCATCGACACCGCTTTGACGGACGACGAAGTCCTCGTCAAAGTGAAGACCGCGTCTTTTTGCGGTACCGATTATCACATTTACGTCTTCGACGACTGGGCGAAGAACCGCTTACAACTCCCGCTCGTCGTCGGCCATGAATTCAGCGGCGAAATCGTCAAGGTCGGACAAAAGGTCACGCGGGTGAAAACAGGGGATCTCGTAAGCGCAGAGACGCACATCATTTGCGGCACGTGCGAGTTCTGTCTACGGGAGGAAGGACATATTTGCGAAAACACCAAGATCATCGGTGTCGATACCGACGGGTGTTTCGCCGGATATGTGAAGATGCCCGCGGCGAACTGTTTCGTCAACGACAAAGGGGGCGACCCTTTGCATCTATCTGTGCAAGAACCGCTCGGTAACGCAGTGCATACGATGACGCACTTCGATATCGAGAACAAGTGTGTCGCCATCGTCGGTTGCGGGCCGATCGGCCTGATGGGCATCGATGTCGCCCGTGCCTACAAGGCGAAACGTATCATCGCCGTCGAAGTCAACGCCTATCGGCGGAACAAAGCGAAGGAGCTTGGTGCCGACGTCGTCATCGATCCGACGCGTGAAGACGTCGTTGAACGGGTTTTGCAAGAGACTGAAGGGCGCGGCGTCGATGTCGTCGGTGAGTTCAGCGGCAACGCGACCGCCATCGTGCAAGCCTTCAAGTACCTCAAGGCCGGGGGCGGGATGAGTCTACTCGGATTGCCGCCCAAGCCGATCGAACTCGATGTCTCTAACGATATCGTGTTCAAGGGCATACACGTCTACGGCGTCGTCGGAAGACGCATCTACGAGACATGGCATCAAGTCAAGGCTCTCATCGACGCGGGCGACTTGCATCTCGACAAGATCATCACCCACGAGTTTCCGATGAGCCGCATCGAAGAAGCCGCGGAAGTGATGGGAAGCGGGAACTGCGGAAAAATCGTTTTGATACCGGAGGAATGATGCATGGACAAGTTGACGTTTTTGGAAGAACAGATACAAGAACTCAAGGATACGGGCGTCTATAGGACTTTGCCGATCAGCACGACGGCCTGCGGTCCGCGCATCGTGTTGGACGGCAAGGAAGTCGTCAATCTATCGAGCAACAACTATCTCGGTTTCGCCGATCATCCCCGTGTGAAGGCAGCCGCAACGAAGGCCTTGGAAAGATACGGCGCCGGTGCGGGAAGTGTACGCACGATTGTAGGCAACATGGCTTTGCTCGAGACGTTGGGGACCTTGTTGGCACGCTTCAAGGAAGAAGAGGCGGTCACGTGTTTCCAATCGGGCCTCAACTGCAACATCGGCACCATCCAGGCGATTACCGGCAAAGGAGACTTGATACTCAGCGATGAGCTCAATCACGCCTCGATCATCGACGGTGTGCGTCTTTCACGGGCCGACAAAGCCGTGTACAAACACAACGACATGCACGACCTCGAACGGTTGTTGAAGGAGAAACGCGCGTCGTATCGCCAAGTGCTCATCATCACCGACGGGGTGTTCTCGATGGACGGAGACCTTGCGCCCCTGGATGAAATCGTCATCCTCGCGAAACGTCACAACGCCTTGACGTATGTCGACGACGCTCATGGAAGCGGCGTCTTGGGACGTAGCGGAAGAGGAACCGTCGATCATTTCGGACTTCACGGACAAGTCGACTTCATCGTCGGCACGTTGAGCAAGGCGATCGGCGTCGTCGGTGGATACGTCGCGAGTAAACGCATCGTCAAGGAGTGGTTGTTGCATCGGGCCCGACCGCTGCTCTTTTCCACGGCGTTGCCGCCCGCGGCGACGGCCGCGACGATTGAAAGCGTCAAACTGCTGATGGAGAGTGAGGCGTATACCGAAAAACTGTGGGCCAACGCCCGGATGTTCAAGGCAGCCCTTGAAAACGCCGGGTTCGACATCGGGTTCAGCGAAACGCCGATCACCCCCGTCATGGTCGGAGACGAAGCGAAGACCATGGCCTTTTCAAAGGCGTTGCTCGATAAAGGTGTCTTCGTCTCCGGCATCGTTCACCCGACGGTCCCCAAAGGCAAGGGTCGGCTACGGGCGATGATCAGTGCCGCACATGAAAAGAAGGACCTTGAACACGCCGTTTCCGCGTTCGAAAGCGTCGGAAAGACATTGAGGCTCGTGTAAGATGACCCGTAAACGCCTACCACATGGAATCGGCTTCGCGCTCCTTTCGGCGTTCTTGTTGCTCTTGCTCGCCGTCACGCTCGTCAATCTGTACACGCACAATACAGTGTTTTTCGTCGTGTTCATCTTCTTGACCGCCGGCTGCCTCGTGGCCACGGTGGACGTGTTCATCACCGATGTCCTCAAGGGGAAGGCCTTCACGATCGGCAAGGAAGACGGCTTGAATTTCATCGCCGTCTTCTTCGGCGGATTGATCACGTATGCCTTGCACGTCCACACCCCGCTTTGCAATGTGCTCGCCGCCGGTGTCGTCGGCATCTTGCTGGCCTTGTTCTTCCCCAAACATGCCGTACCCGGCTATTGTGGCGCGTTTGTCGGGATGAGCGCATCGGCCTTGTTCGGACCTTGGTTTTTCATGTTGGCCGCCCTGCTCGCCGCCGGCGTGTTCGTCATCGCCAAAGGCGTGTACAACGGTTATGGAGGCAAGCTCGGTACCATCGCTTTCTCCGGAGCCTTGATCACCTGGGCGGCGATGCGTTCGCCCTTTGAAACCCGCGACATCCCTTTCAGCGGATGGGAAATGGTCTTGATTGTCATCGTTTCAGCGCTCGCCGCGACACTGACCTACGTCATCAGTATCCGCTTGAAACAAGGACCGGTGATGGCGAGCGGCTTGATCGGATTGATCGTCGGCGCGATGTTCACGATGATGCCCTTCGAGGGGGCGCCGACACTGTCGGTTGTCGCGATCGGCGCGTCTTTCGTGGGCATGAGCGGCTTCGCCCGTTTCAAAAACGAAATTCCGATGCTCGCCGCCGGCGCCGTGTTCGGCCTGGTCTTCGTCTACAGCGATACGCATTTCGCCGGCGCCGGGGGAAAACTCGGAACCATCGCGTTTTTGAGCGTCCTCGCCATCGGGGGGATAAGGAAATGGCGGTCCCAAGTGCAATCCGGCAAGGTTTGCAGAAACTGAAATCGAAGAAGAGGCTCTTCTTGGCGGAGCCTTTTTTCATGGTCGTTTCTTAGGAATCCATTGCCAAAACCGGTCGGTTTTGATACAATTTTCATGGATAGGGGGGGTATTTTCGATGAACCCCGTCGAATGGGAACTTTGTCTGGGAATCGTCATGAACTGCGCATGCGGCGTCACCTACCGCCCCGCGTACGCAAAAGCGGCGGAGTACACGGGTTTCGTCCGTTTTTCAGCGGATGCGAAAAAGCGTTACCGGTTGCGTCTCATCGATGTCGACCGTGGCGATTACCGCCGCGACGACGCGGGAAGGATCGAGCATATCACGCTCGACTTGGCTGCGGTGAAAGGTGTAAGACTGCTCGAAAACGTCACGGCCTCTTTGAACGCCGATCCTCATCCGGCTGTCTTGAGCGTTCTGGAAAAGCACGCCTCTGCCGTGGCGATGCGATTCGAGAAAACACGGTTGGAGCGAAGTCGTTATCCCTACGATGTACACATGCTTCCGCGCTTCGAGGGGTCGGCCGCGTTGAAAGACCCGAACACGCGTCTTCATGAAAACGTCGCGACACTGCTTCATCGCGGTCGCAGATTGCCCCTCTTTTCGAGGAGGATCGTCTATGACATCGACCGAAAGACGTTTTCCGCCGTCGGTCTCATCCGCCATGAAGATCCGCTTCTGCACCATATCCTGCCGTTTGCGGTGAACACCCCCGAAGCGGTCGACCTGTTGCTGGAGATGTTCGAAATCGACAAGGAACCGAAGCCCTTCATGATCGTCAACCGACCACGGAAACGAGACCCGCAACGCATCGAGCGTTTCTTCAAGCCTCCTTTCAACCGCCCGTTCCGTGCGTATTTCAACCATATGAGCAAGAAGAATCTCGGAAGGAAGGACTATTTCATCCCTTATGGACGTCAGCACGCCCGGATCTGGGAAAACGCCGTCGTCGCCTCCGCCCTCAAACATCCCGTGACCCTTGTCGACGTCCCTTCGGAGAGATTGCCGGATTTGTTGTTTCAATGCGTGAAAGCGGCGCTTTTGAACGGGCAGAGCGTCTTGCTCGTCGATGCCGACGGGCACCTCGAAAACATGCCGCCCGGTGCGCTCGACCTACGCAGTTCCGATGCCGTGCTTTTAGAG
>SLPE01000013.1 GCA_007132145.1 Candidatus Izemoplasma sp. | reverse complement strand
TGAGGCGCCCGTAATGTCTCCGAGCGCATCCCATGCGCTTTTCAAATCGATGCCGAGCAAATCCGCGCTCGTCTGCCTTCGAGAAGCGACTTCGGCATCGGCGAGGGCAGCCCTCGCTTTCTTCATCAAACCGATGTGACGGGCGTTGGCGAGACAGAATGCCGAGTCGGGATCGATTTCACCGGAGAGGAAGCGCTCGTGGATCGCCTGTTTGAGTTCGTCGATACCGGTTTTCTTCAAAGCGCTGACGGGCAATGCGTCTTCGAGGTTCTCGGCGATTTTCGACGTCAAATCGGATTTGTTCAGGATGAGTAGGCGGTTTTTCTTCTCCGTCAAGGCGAGCAAGGTGCGGTCATCGTTTTCAAGCGGGACGCTCCGATCGAGGACGACGAGGACGAGCTGGGCTTCTTCAATCGCTTTTTTCGCTTTATCGACCCCGATGCGCTCCACCGGATTGTCGGCATCGTGGATGCCGGCCGTGTCGAGGAGATGAAGCGTGATGCCTCCGAGGTTGATGTGGCCTTCGACCGTGTCGCGGGTCGTCCCCCGGATGTCCGTCACGATCGCTTTTTCTTCTTCGAGCAAGGCGTTGAGCAAGCTCGATTTCCCGACGTTGGGGCGCCCGATGATGGCGGTCCGTACACCTTCCCGTATCACTTGGCCGTCCTTGGCCTTGCGCAAGATGTCGTCGATGCGATCCAGGAGCCCCTCGAGTTTCGGTCCGAGAACGTCCGGTGTCAAGTCTTCGATGTCGTATTCGGGGTAGTCGATGTTGACTTCGATGTGGGCGAGCATCGCAAGGATGTCTTCCCGTAACGCGTCGACGAGTCGGGTAACGCTACCCGCAAGGCCCTTGTTCGCGAGGGAGAGACTCGCATCCGAGCGGGCTTCGATGATGTCGAGGATGCTTTCGGCTTGGGTGAGGTCGATGCGACCGTTTAAGAACGCCCGCTCCGTGAACTCGCCCCGCTCGGCCAAACGGGCGCCCGCTCCCAACAACAGCCCTAGGATCTTCTGAGTGACATAGGGGCCGCCGTGACAGTTGATTTCGACCATGTCCTCACATGTGAAGGAGCGTGGTGCGCGAAAAACCGAAACGAGCACTTCGTCGATGACGGTGCCGTCTTCGACGATGCGCCCATAGTGGATCGTATGCGACGGAACCCGCTCGAGCGCCGTGCCGGAAAAGAAACTGCCGGCAATTCGCAAAGCGTCATCTCCGCTCATCCGGACGATATTGACGGCACTTGAACCGAGCGCCGTGGCTATAGCTGCGATGGTATCGTTTTTCATCGTTCCTCACCGGAATTTAGTATACCATAAAAGGCGGAATTGTTGTATAATGAAAAAAGGTGGTCCATATGCGTGACAGAAGAGGAAACAGACGGGAAAAGAAATATTCGTTCAGTTACTACATCTACGTTTTTTTATTGGCCGCCGGGGTCGTCCTCGCGGCCGGTTTCATCGTCAATATCCGTGACCTCGGAGGATTCCTGCCTTGGATCAGGAGCCGCGCCTTCGTGCCTTTCGTCGTCGTCTATTTCGCGTTTTCGTACTTGCTCATCACCCGCAAGGGACGCGCACGGAAATCGGAGAACCTCCGCCAAGGAGATTTCGTTTTGAAGATGTCCGAAATCGTCCGTGAAAAGCTCGGTTTCAGCGCCGAGGATTTCGCGAGTCTCAGGGACAATGAACCTTTCCAGGACGCCTTGCACGAGGCGTACCGGATTCATGCCGACGGCGAAAGTGAACAATACAATATCGATGACTTGTCGAAACGATTGCCTCCCGGCACGAAAGCGGCCGAGGTGATCGACGTCATCATCGATGAACTGTCGGATAAGGAAGAAGACGGCAATGAAGAGGAAACGCCGGGACAGGAGGGATGAGAGATGGCCTATCAAGCGCTCTACCGCACGTACAGACCGAAAGATTTCGATGAAGTCGCCGGTCAAGAACATATCACGAAGACGTTCAAGAACGCCTTGATGAACGAAAAGATCGCGCATGCGTATTTGTTCAGCGGGCCACGCGGGACCGGCAAGACGAGCATCGCGAAAATCATCGCCAAAGCGGTCAATTGCGAAAACGCGCCGGTGGCCAACCCTTGCAACGTTTGCGACATCTGCAAAGGGATTGACGGAAATGTCATCAACGACGTCCTTGAAATCGATGCCGCCAGCAACAACGGCGTCGACGAAATACGGGAAATCCGCGATAAAGTCAAATACCTTCCCGGTGTCGGGACATATAAAGTCTATATCGTCGATGAGGTTCACATGTTGTCGGTAGGGGCCTTCAACGCGCTCTTGAAGACGCTCGAAGAACCGCCGAAGCACGTCATTTTCATTTTGGCGACCACGGAACCGCACAAGATTCCTCCGACCATCCACTCACGTTGTCAACGTTTCGATTTCCGCGGCATCGGCATGAAGGAGATGCGCGCGAAACTCGAAGAAATCATTGAAAAGGAAAGCATCGACATCGACGACGCCGCAATCCATCTCATCTGCGAAAGCGCCGAAGGCGGCATGCGTGATGCGATCAGTCTGCTAGACCAGGTCGTCTCCTACGCGGAAGGGACGATCGGCACCGAGGATGTGCACGCCATCCGTGGCTCGATCCGCGAAGACGACATCGCGCGGATCGCGGAGGCGATCGAGGCCGCCGACGCCGCACAAGCCGTCTCCGTGTTGGAAGAACTCATCGAAGCGGGAAAAGAGACGGTCCGGTTGCTCGATGACATGATCGTCTTCTACCGGGATTGTCTGATGGTCAAAAGTGGCGCCGGCGATGATGAACATCTCTTGCACCATCGCGGGGGAACGTTCGAATTCCTGGTCGAACGTCTCGATGTCCCGAAGGTCTTCCACTACATCGACATCTTGCATGACGCCTTGCAAAAGACACGTTATGCGGGCAATGCGAAACTGTATACGGAATTCGCCTTCGTCAAGATGGTCGATGAAGACATGAAGAAAGACATTCTCGCCCTCGAGCGACTCACCGCGATGGAAAGACGTATCGAGCAGCTGGCGACCGAATGGGAACGCGCCACTGCTTCTTCAGGAGAGGACGACGGGTCGACATTCGGGGATTTCGGGAAAGTCACGACCCGCGAAGAACAGGCGGATGAAGAAGAAACGACCGCCGTTGAGAATTCATCGGAAGAGAAGGAAGAGGACGAAGGAGAGCTTCTTTCGTCTCCGCAATCCAAGGACACTCCGACGGAGCGGGACGAAAGTGTGAAGAAGGAAACGAATGCAGTGTCGCCTGCATCCACGCCTTCGCAAACAGATGCTTTCACGGCACTCTATGAAAAACACGCAGGCAAGGATTACAACACGTTCGACATCCGTTACATCGAAGACGTGCTCAACACCGCGGATCGCGAAGTCAAGATCGACATGGTCAAGAAGTGGTTCGACATCGAGCGTTTCACCGAAGGAGACGCCTTGAAATACGCCAAGATGATTACCGAAGGGACGCTTGTGGCCACCAACGGAGCCATGGTCATCGTGACCTATGAAAGCGCGCCGATGTGCAACCGGCTGATGAGCCCGGACGTGAAACCGAAAATCCTCGCTTTGCTTGAAAGGTACTACCGTCGGAAGATGATGTTCATGGCACTTCCCGAAGATGTCTGGAAAACCGTTTCAGGCGAATTCATCAAGAAGTTCCGCGAACGTTCCGACGACGAGGCATTCATCAGTCTGAACCCGATCAAGCACGGAAAGCTGAAAGAGATTCCCAAAGAGGAAGACGACTTCGAAGATGTCGAATCCCCGGGGGCGAAAGAAGCCCGCGACCTGTTCGGCGACGTCGTCAAAATCAAGAAAGAAGGAGAATGACGTATGAACGCCAATATGTTGAAACGTCTCCAACAAATGCAAAAGGACATGCTTCAGGCACAAAAGGAGCTTGAAGCGTCGATTTTCTACGGCACCGCCGGCGGAAAAGCCGTCGAAGTCGAGTTCACCGGCGCCAAAGAGATGAAACGGCTCACCATCGATCCCGACGCCTTCAACTTTCCCGAAGACCTCGAAATGGTTCAAGACATCGTCGTCGCCGCCGTCAACGACTGTATCGGCAAGATCGACGAAGAGACGAAAGCGACCATGGGACAATTTTCCCAAGGATTGAACATCCCGGGTCTTTGAGATGCGCTATCCTGCGGCGATTGAACGCTTGATTGAACACTTCATGCGCTTTCCCGGCATCGGACGGAAAACCGCGGAACGCTACGCTTTCCATGTCGTTCATCACGTCGACGCCGAGACGGCGACCGACTTCGGCACCGCCTTGCGGCGAGCCGTCGACGATGTGAAACCGTGCGTCACATGCGGTTTTTTGACCGACAAGACGACATGTGACATTTGCAAGAACCCGGATAGGGAACGACGAAAAATTCTCGTCGTCGAAGAAAGTAAAGACGCCATCGTCATCGAGAAGAGCGCCATACACGACGGGTTGTACCATGTGTTGAACGGTGTCATCTCCCCTTCGGACGGCGTCGGGCCCGAAGACTTGAATTTGAAAGCGTTGTTGGAACGTCTCAAGGATCCCGATGTCGAAGAAGTCATCTTGGCGATGAACTTCAGTGAAGAAGGCGAGACGACGGCGATGTACATCGACCGACTGCTCGAAAACAGCGGACTGCTCGTGACCCGGATCGCTTACGGCATGCCGGCGGGAGGCAACATCGGCTATGCCGACGCCTTGACACTCGCGAAGGCGTTGGAGGGGAGAAAGAAGTACTAATTTAGAAAAAAACCGATTGTCGAAAATAGGGTATGTGAAAACATGATATTTTTGTTATAATAAACTGGAAACGACTCAGAACAATCCGCCCATAAATCAATAGTAAGGAGTGTAGGAACATGTGGAACGGCTTTTTTTTCCTTTCTTGGCTCGATACCGCGTCCGAATGGCTCGAAGACAGGATTCCGCTCGGTGAATGGTTGCAAATCGTGTTCGATTTCATCGAGAGTCTGAGATGGTTCGAGCAATTGGGTCTCGCGCTGTTGGCGGTCGTCGTCATCATTCTCGGACTTTTCTCTTTGATCCGGAAGTTGACGAAACTCATCATCGTCGTCGCAGTTCTCGCGGGCATCTACATCGTTGTCACAACTTTCATCCTTTGACCGGTTGAGACCACTCAACCTTTTTTTGCTCATGAACTTGCATGATGCCGCCGCCCGTTCGGCGAGCGCATGCGCATGTCTTGTTTTAAGGCATATATCACAATGCACAGGGGAGATACCTTATGGCGAAAGACAAGCAACCCACGCCTGAAGAAACAACGGACGTCGAGACGATCGAGGAAGGTCAAGAAGAAACACGACCGAGGGTGCGAACAAAGAAGCTGAAACATCTCGATACCATCGAAATCACGCTCGAAAAACTGACGAAGGTCTTCCAGGCGAAAAACAAAGAAGAGACCGTCGCCGTCAAAGAACTCGACATCACCATACCGGCAGGGAAATTGATCGGTCTTCTCGGACCATCGGGCTGCGGGAAATCGACGACGCTCTACATGATCTGCGGTCTGCTCCGCCCGACACAAGGGCGGATTCGCTTCGGCAATACCGATGTGACGAACATTCCACCGGAAGACCGCGGCATCGGACTCGTTTTTCAAAACTATGCGCTTTATCCGCATATGACGGTCAAGCAGAACATCATGTTCCCGCTTGAAAACTTGAAACGCCCGAAAAAAGAGGCGTTGGAAAAGGCCCAACAATACGCCGACCTCGTCGGCATCGGACATCTGATGGAGCGTAAGCCCGTGCAACTCTCCGGCGGACAGCAACAGCGCGTAGCGATCGCCCGCGCGCTCGTCAAGGAACCGCGTGTCCTCTTGCTCGATGAGCCGCTTTCGAATCTCGATGCGCGCCTTCGCCTGCAAACGCGCGAGGAAATCAAGCGTATTCAACGCGAGACGGGCATCACGACGATCTTCGTCACCCACGACCAAGAAGAAGCGATGAGCATCAGCGACGAAATCGTCGTCATGCAAGAAGGCGTCATGCAACAGATGGGCGCACCGCAAGATGTCTACGACGATCCCGCGAACCTCTTCGTCGCAAAATTCCTCGGTAGCCCGCCGATCAACCTTTTCGACGGAAGCGTCAAAAAGGGAAAAGTCCTGTTCGGCGACGCCGAACTCGGCAAGTCGAAGGCAGCCGATCAAGACGTCATCATCGGTATCCGCCCCGAAGGGTTCAATGTCGTCAAGACATCCGATTTCAACGTCGAGGTCGAGTACGTCGAAACGATCGGTCGCGACACGACGCTTATCATCAAACATCCGCATGAGGAAGAGTGGTTCCGCGCGATTGTCGATGCCGATTTGCGCATCCAGCCCGGAGACAAGATCGCGCTTGATGTGAAACCGCACAAGATGTTCGTGTTCGACAAAGCATCCGGAGAGATTCTCTAGCCATGTTGGAAGAGAAGCACAATTTCAAGGCATGGCTGTACTTGTCTCCGGCGCTCGTCCTTCTTGTCATTTTCACGTTCTATCCGATCGTGAACGCGTTCAATCTCGTCTTCTTGTACAATCACAGTTATATGAGACAAGATTACGAAGGCTATACATTCAACCACCACGACCCGGCTCGCAGGGAGATCCGCTTCGTCAACTATCAACGGCATTGGCAAGACGTTCTCGATGTGAGCGTCGACCCGGACGGATACGTCTACTCCGTCAGCGGCAGTCTCTCGGTACACAGGACCGACAATCGTGGGAGCATCGTCGGTGGGTTTTTGCCGGTGGCCATGGAGATGGTCGAACAGATCATCGATTTCACCGATGCGGACCATGTGGAATACAACCTGTTCGACCCCGACAACATCAGCACGTATTTCGTCAATCCGGCGGGAACCCGGACATTTTTGGCGTTGGAACACGATAACCGTCATTATGTCACGGGACATGTCCGTTTGACGACACAAAGTTTCGACTTCGCGTTCGAGACCGATCATGACGATGTGATCACACAAGTGTACGGAAGACCCAATTTCATGGAAGGCACGACGGAAATATTCACGGCCTCGCTCGATGGGACGATACGGTTGTACTCACGGAACAATGCGACCGGCGACATCGAGGAACGTTGGGTCTATGACGAACACCAGGACGCCATCATGGCGTTTGCGAACGCTTTCGGAACGGGGACATCGGAAGAAAACTATTTCTATACCGCCTCGGCCGACGGAGAAATCCACAAGTTCGATATTCGCGCCGCCGCACGCGATGCCAATGAAGGCCCCCTTTGGGTCTATGACGGGCACGACGGCGCGGTTTTAAGCATTCACTACGGTCATAGGGAGAGAATCTTCTCCGGCGATGAAAACGGCGGCGTCCATCAACTCGATCATAACGGGAACGTCATCGGAACGAGCACTGTGGACGGCGCGGTGAGAAAGATATTCAATCGAAATTCGACGTCGACGTTCCTCATGGTCGACAACACCGTCGTTCATCGTCTCGACGAACGTAGAGAAACCGTTTGGACCTTGGAACTCGATGATCCGATCACAGCGATCGATTTCGGGAACGAAGGCGTCTATCTCGGCTTCGAGAGCGGGATGGTCGAACACTACGATACCAACGCCGTCTGGCAATGGCGCTACGGTATGCATGTCATTGAAGTCATCGGCGTTTCATTCGACTTCAACAACAATCTTCACACCATCGATACGGGAGGGTTCGCCTACCGCGTGACAACCGGTGAAATCACCGAGGAGACGAGTCTCGTCTATGCGAACGTCCCGAGCCGCGCATTCAGTGTCGTAACGGACCAAGACGGGATGGTGTATCTCGGTCTCGAAAACGGCATCATCCAAAAATACGATTTCGAAGCCGACATCGCATGGATCGATGATACGACGCCTTGGGAATACGACACAGGAGACAGTATCGTTCGCACGTTGACCATCGATTCTGACGGCTACCTTTATGCGGGGACGGATGCCGGAGAAGTCCATAAGATCGATGCGCAAGCCGGAACCGTGTGGGTGTATTTCGGGCATGACGAAACGGTCAACGACCTCGCCGTAGACCGCGATGGGAACGTCCATACCGCCTCGGCCGACGGGACCGTCCACAAGATCGACCGCGACGGAGACGTCCTTTGGGTCTATGAAGAACATACAGGACCCGTCAACGGCGTCGATGTCTCCAAGAACGGCCATGTCTACACCGCCTCGGCCGATGGCACCGTCCACAAGGTTTCCGCGGACGGACAAGAGACCCTCTGGGTCTACGACGGACACGAAGCGGCCGTCAACGGCGTCGTCGTCGATGGACAGGACCGTATCTACACGGGTTCGGACGATCAGACGTTACGACGGTTGACCGACAGGGGCCAAGTGTTCTGGA
>SLPE01000022.1 GCA_007132145.1 Candidatus Izemoplasma sp. | reverse complement strand
GGTCCTTTGATATCGATCAAGGTCAGCGCTTGAATTTCTTGAAGGTCTTGTACGTCGTGCGTAACGTTCTCAAGGAACGGTCGATGTCGATGTGGGCGCATTTGGCGAAAAGGGCGTCGACCATGCACATCTGGGATATCCGTGACGTCATCGCCGCACTACGGAACTCGCCTTCGAACGATGAGGTGAACAAGACGACATCGGACAGCTCAGAGAGCATCGAACTTCCGAATTTGACGATGCTGATGATGTGCGCCTTGTTTTCCGAAGCGACGAGGGCCGCGCTGATGATTTCCTGGGTCTTGCCGGAGTTGGAGATGAAGATGACGACATCCTTCTGATTGATGAAGGACGCGTCGACGAGCTGATCGTGAGACTCGCCCTGGGCGATGCAAAACTTGTTGATGCGTCGCAGCTTCATTTCCAGGTCCTTGCACACCAGATAGGACGATCCTTTGCCGAAGATGAGGATCTTGCGCGCATTCATGATGATTTCCGCGGCTTTTTGAATCGTTTCTTCATCGTAGAGACGCAACGTATCTTCAAGGACGCGGATGTTGTTTTCGATGGCGGTTCGGCCACAGTTTCTGTCTTTGTTGAGGACGACGTCTTCGTATTCCTTGTTTTCGGGAATTTCAATCTTGGCGTTGGCGAGGATGAAGTCAATCTTGAAATCCTTGAAGCCTTTGTATCCGAGTTTTTGACACATCCTGACGACCGAGGCCGGAGATGTGTAGGCACGTTTGGCGATCGTTTCGACGGTGAAATCCTTGATGGTCGATTTGTGTTCGATCAAATAATCGAGAACGGCTTTTTCACTCAGGCTCAAGTTGTCCTTGTACCTGAGCATGTTCATCATGACGCTCATTGCAACACCTCCCCCGAAAACGATGTAGGCATTATGATTATAACACAAGACGGGACAATTCGGTGTCCATGTATACGGTTGTTTCTTCGCTGTCGTAAGAACGGGTCACTGTCATTCACGCCGATGCGTTCTTTTTCAGCCGTTCGCGGTGCTTTTTCGACCACGGCGGCGTTTTTTGTAGGAATCGCGGGGCTTTGAACTTTCCGGAGACCATCCATACGCCCAGGATGAAGAGAGGGATGCTGATCCACTGCGATGTAGACAACAACGCCATGCCACGCAAGTCGTCGCCGCGGAGGAACTCCACGGAAAAGCGGAAAAGCGGATAGGCGAGCAGATATGTGCCGGGGATCAACCAGCGGTTCTTGCCGCGGTAGCGAAAGAGGATGAGCAAGAGGACCGCGAACAAGAGTGCGTTGAATCCCGTTTCATACAATTGCGTCGGATGCAACGGTTCACTGCCGCCGGGATGAAGTGCGCTGTCGGGAAAACGGACACCGAATATCGAATCGGTCGGTTTTCCGTGACAGCATCCGGTGAAGAAACACCCGAGGCGCCCGCAACCGTGACCCAAAGGGATGGCGATGGTGGCGAGACGGATATAGACGACGGGGTCGAGGCCATAGGCCTTGACATAGAGGAACCCGGCGACGATGCCGCCGATGAGACCGCCGTAGAACACTTGACCACCGAGCAAGAATACCGAAGCGATGACCGAAGGATCCTCGATCATGAGCGGGATTTGCGTGATCGCGAACAAGAGCCTGCCTCCGATGAACACACCGAGCAAGACGTAGAGGAAGAACAAGACGACATCGACGAGCGGCATCCGGAACGCTTTGTGTTTCGCGTTCAACGTCAAAACGAGCGCGAAAGCGAGAACGGCGCCAAGAATGGCGAAAAATTCGTACGCGGGCATCGTGAACAACCCGAAATCGAAGCGGGGGCGCATGTCACATCAACTCCTGCGGTCTCAACCGCTGCGGATCCGTTCAAGGACGTCGTCCTTGAATCGGTCGATCAAGTGTTTTGCGAACGTTTCGAGCGACAAGGCGTCGTCTTCCATGAGTGCGGACATGTCGATGGCGAAGACGAGCTGGGTCGCCGCATCGACGTCATGGCTTTCGAAATACGTCGCATGCGCGAGTCGACGTCCTTCCGTGGCGAGGTCGTAGCGCTTCCCGCCGGCAACTTGGGAATCGAAGCGCGCGAGTTGCGCTTTCGTCAAGTCGCGGCCCGCAGTGACGTCGAAGACGGTCTTGTCGGCGTCGACGAGCCAGTCGAGGTCCCGCCAGACTTCGACACCGTAGAGCTTCGGGCGGTGTTCGGAAGGGAGACGTCTGAGTGCCTCGACGACGCGTTTGAGAAGTTGGACGTGCGTCGTATGCTTATCGAAGGGATTATGGGTGTAGAGCACTTCGGGACGGGTGGTCCTGAAGACGTCGACGAGTGAAGCGACGACGTCTTCGGCGGGATCGGTCTTGACCGAAGCGCTCGTGTGGTTCAAGAAGATGACACTGTGATAGCGACCGAGTTCCGCGACGGCTTTTTGTTCTTCGGTGCGTGTCTGCGCCATCCGTTCGTCGCTGTAATCGGCGTATGTGCCGCTACGCGCGCTTCCCCTGCCGTCCGTGGCGATGACGGCGCAAAAACTGCCGTTGTCGGTCTGGCCCTTGAGGATACCGTCGGTGGCCATGATTTCGACATCGTCGTGGTGCGCGCCGACGGCCATGTACTTGATCGGAGCCGGATTGCGGTTCTTCGGATGGTAAGTCGTTGTTTTGTCTTGCATTTTCTTCCTCACAAACTCGCGGCGGCGACGGCTTGGCCGACACGGCGACTTTTTTCGTCGGGCAGATGGATGGTCACGTCGATCTGGTGTTCATCGAGAATTCTTCTGGCGGTTTCGACGAGTGTTTCTCCGCCTTTTCCACTGACGACGCGTCCCATGAGCAAGACGTCGTCCATGCTGTAGAACAGACGGTAATACATGAGTGAATACGCGAAATAGACGCCGGCGTCTTCGAAGATGCGACGTGCGGTGTCATCGTCGTTTTCGATGCGCGATTGGACGACTTTGAGCCTTTCCGCGGGTGAGAGATGGTCTTCAAAGCGGATGCCGGCCATCTGCGCCAGTTTGATGATGCCGTCTTGGGAATGGTATTTGACGCCGACACCGATATCGGTGCTCCATTCGTCTTCCATCGCGTTTGGCGAGGCGTCGACGGGGACGAACGCCAGTTCGTTGAGCCAACCTCGCAAAGCGCCTTCTCCGTCGATGTAGCCGGCGGCTTCGCTTGTGCCCATCGCGATGCCGAGAAGATTGTTCTTTCCGAGTTCCAAGGCGCCCGCCAATGCGGCGACATCGCCGTCGTTGGCGACTTTCAAAGGGACGCCGAGTTCTTTCCCGATATCGATATAGACCGTTCTGACACGGTCGTAGTCGTCTTGTGGGATCTTGAGGAACAACGAGGCGACCTTGGCTTCGTTGTCGACATAGATACCGGCGGAACTGACGCCGAGTCGGTCGACGCGGGGAAGTTTCGATTTCGCGAGCATGATCGCTCCACGGATGTGACCGATGTGATAATCGGGATCGCTCTTTTGTTTCGGGTGCCAGACGACTTCTTCGCTATACAGGACTTCTCCGTCCAACACGGCGGCGACTTTCCGATCGCTGCCGCCGGCGTCGAAGCCGATGCGTGCCCCTTCGAGGCTGCCTTCGGCAAGGATCTTCTGAGGCCGCGACGCGGGGAGGTCTTCGATGTCGGGCACATGGATGACTTCGAAGGGCGCACCGTATACCCTTTCCATGAAACGGACGTCGAAATCACGGCTCCCGCCTTTCGAATAGGCCGCTTGCAATTGTTCGAATAGCGGTTTTGAAGCGTGGATCCAAAGACGGTAGCCGCCATGGATCCATAGAAGCGTCTTGACGAGTCGCTCACAAAAAAAAGGATTTTGTGAAGCTTCGGGTGCCTCGTCTACGAACACTTCGGCCTTGAAACGCTCGTTGTATCCGTGTGTCCGCTCGACGACGACGATGAAATCGTTCTTGTCTGCCGCTTGCGAGACGGCTTCTCGATAACGCCGAAACAACAAGTACATGGGCTGAAAATTTCGATCGATCAAGCATTCTGTCATTGGGCTTTCTCCTGTGGTCTTGATGGCTAGATTATAGCATGTTTCCGCTTTTTTTGTCAAAAATGCCGAGTGATGAGAAAGGCACATGTCCATGCCGTGACGAAGGGGTCGTTCCCCATCAATCGGATTCGTCGGATACAGGGGCGCGCTCAATCTCGTTTTATGATATAATGGGCGATGGAAGAAAGGGGATGTCTCACGGTTGACGAAAGGTAGTGGATACGATGAAGCGATCATGGATCGCCATCGGGTTCATCTTGTTGTGTTTCACGGTCTTCGCGGGCTGTTTCGGGCCGCCGAAGCATCGCATCCATTTCGAAACCGGCGTTGATGAAACGATTCCACCGATCATCACTGCCGGCGAAGAGTCCTTGACGTTGCCCGAAATGCCGCACAAAGAGGGCCATGATTTCGGGGGATGGTTTTTCGACGAAGGCTCCTTCGAAGACCCCTTCGACGCGTCTTCTTTTTCGGACCGGCCGTTGACAGGCGATGTGACGGTCTATGCGAAATGGATACCCCGACCGTATACGATCACCTTCGATCACCGCGGTGGCGACGGTGAGTCTTCTTTGATTCGTCACGTCGGTGAAGCGTTGGCGCTTCCGCCTTCACAGCGGGAAGGCTACGTGTTCAAGGGCTGGTACACGGACTCCGATTTACAGGACATTCTCGATGTCGACAAGATGCCGGCCGAAGCGTTCACGCTTTATGCCCGGTGGGCCGCGTATGCCGATGTCGACGTCGTCTACGACCCCGGTGACGGTTTCTGGAGACGCGATGTCATCGAAACGTTCGACCCCGAGGACACGTTCGTGTTGACGTCGCGAAACGACCCGAGCGGACGTCACGCGACGTTGCTCGATGAACACGCGAGCGGATTCCGTTGGTTCTACAAACTCTTCATCGCTTATGAAGAGACGCAGGATGTCTATCGAATCATCGCGACCGATGCCGCGACCGCGGCGATTTCCGACATCGACGTCGGATACTACGATTTCATCGTCGCCGTACACGACGACTGCGAAGACGCGGAGGCGCTCGCCGACATCGCCGCGCTCGCTTCCGACACGGGAAGCGTCGGCGACGTCGTCTTGTTCGATAACAATCCCCATGACGATGAAGCGGCTGCGTGGTCTGTCTTTGTCTATGAGCGCGAGACGCTTTCGCGGCCGTTTTCGGAACGGTTGACAGCGGAAGCGCCCTTGCGTGTCCCCGTCCGCGACGGATACCGTTTCAAGGGTTGGCACGACGGGGACGCCATGCACACCGAATTGCCGCCGATCAGTGTCGAAGACGATGCCACCCTCTTGACATTGACCGCCATCTGGCAGGCGTCTTCGATGTCCGATTTCCTCGACATGATGGCGCAACGTCTCGATGTTCCCTTGACTTCCGATCTCGATTTGCCCGCATCTTTCGGCGAATCATCGATTACATGGGAGTCATCCGATGAAGACATCTTGACATCGAACGGGACGTTTCAAAGACCGTACAAGGAGACTCGCATCGTCCTTACCGCACAGCTCTTCGACGGTGTCGACATCGAGACCGTCGATTTCGATGTCGTGGTCGCAGGGTATAAACCCTTGAGCGCGCCTATCGCATCCGGATACGTATATCGCGGATTCGACCGTCTCGACGATGCGTTTTTCGAGACGTTGGACATCATCAACGTCGCGTTCATCACGGCGCTCGCTGGAGGGACGCTCACAGGAAGCCATTTCCTCCAACAAGTCCAGACACACGTCATGCCGAGGGCCCGTGAACACGGCAATTGGGTCGTACTTTCGATCGCGCCCGAATCGGCATGGTCGAGCATCGTCGCTTGCGACGACCGCATTGCGAACTTCGCAGACAATATCGTCGACGCTTTGAACACCTACGGCTTCGACGGTGTCGACATCGACTGGGAGTTCCCTACGCATGACGAAAAAGAACGGTTCACGGTCTTGATGTCGGTCGTCTACGCGCGCGTCAAGGAAAACAATCCCGATCATCTCGTCACCGCGGCGATCGGCGCCGGCATGTGGCAACCGCCTCGTTACGATTTGGAAAACTCGATCGAATACATCGACTATGTGAACATGATGTCCTACAGCATGTCTTCGAACCATGGACATTATCAGAACGCGTTGTATGCGAGTCCATTGAACGACCATCCGACCTTTGAAGCGGGACGGACTTTGATCAGTTGTTCAATCGACGAAAGCATCGACATCTTGCACGGATTCAACGTGCCTTACGAGAAAATCCTCGTCGGGCTCGCTTTTTACGGCATCAAACAGACCCGGCATTTCGACGCCGGAAGCGGGACGTGGAGCGACTGGACGCGTTCGCGGTCGGTTTTCTATCACGATATCGTCAGCGACTATTTGAACCATCCGGATTATGAAGGGTTTTACGACACGCTTGCCGGTGTGCCTTACATCGTGAAGAAGGACGGGACGGTGTTCATATCGTACGACGATCCCGTCTCGGTGCGTGAAAAAGTCGCCTATGTCATCGACAAGGGGCTCGGCGGAGTCATGTATTGGGAGAACGGTACCGATTCGACCGGCGGATTGTTGGCGGCGTTGCGGGAAGCCATCGAAGATTGAGCGAAACGCTTCGATGGCGTTTTCCTGACGTCGTGGAAACTTCATACAAACATTTTTCGAAGGTGAATATTCGTGTTTGTAAAGTTCGCCAAAGCGTTGTATCATAGATGCGAAGAGAAATTCATGGATGAGGAGGCATGACGATGCGAAAAGAACATGTTTCAGGGACGGTGATCCTATTCGTCCTGTTGTTCGTTTTTTGGCTCATTTTGGCGGCTAATGCGCATTGGTCGACGATCATCGTCGGCTTGATGACGGCCGCATTGATCGTCTTTTACAATACGGATATCGCGTTTTCGCCTAAAGAAATCACGAAAATCGGTTTCAAGAGTTTCGTCGCACTCTTTTTTTTGTTAGGGACATTGGTGAAGGAAATCGTCAAAGCGAACATCGATGTCGTCCGCATCGTGCTGCATCCTAGATTGCCGATCAATCCGGGATTTACGACTTCACGTCAGCCGCTGGAAAAAGATGTGAACCGGATGCTTTTCGGAAACGCCATCACACTGACACCGGGAACGTTGACGGTCGAATTGGACGAAAAGGAGATTCTCGTCCATGAACTGGTGAGAAAAGAGCGTCCGATCGTCGAGAACAGTGCGATCGAAAAAGCGTTCATTCGTTACGAGGAGGCGGGAAGATGATAGAAACCGCGGTGAAGGTCACGGTCGGTCTCGTGATGATGATGTCGTTCGTCGCGTTGTGGCGGGCGTACAAAGGACCACGTGCCGCCGATCGCGTCGTCGCGATCAATGTGACGACGACGAAAGTGGCGACGATCATCGTCATGATCGCGTTGGTGACGGCGCAAAAATCCTATGTCAGTGTGGCGCTCGTCTACGCGATGATCGGTTTCATCGCGACGATCGGCGTCGCGAAATACTTGATCAAGGGAAAACTGGGGTGAGTCCATGGAGATGCTAAGAGACATTGTCGTATTGTTCTTGCTTGCGTGTGGACTGTTCTTCTTCTTCGTCGGGTCTGTCGGTCTCGTGCGGATGCCCGATGTGTTTTGTCGGATCCATGCGACGACGAAATGCGATACGCTAGGTGCGGGATTGATCTTGCTCGCGCTCATCGTGTGGCAGGGGTTCGGATTCACGTCGATCAACATCGCGATCGTCTTGATGTTCATCTGGTTGACGAATCCGACGGCGTGTCATAGTATCGCGAGAAGTCAATATACCTTGCAGACATTGAAAAACAAGGAATCGGCGAAGGAGGCCTGACATGGAGTGGCTCAATGTGATTTTGGTCGTGTTCCTCATCGTGTCCGCCATTGCCGTGGAACGAACCCGTGACCTTTTGAGCGCGGTTATCATCTTTTCCGCGTATTCGTTGATGATGAGTGTGCTCTGGTTGATTTTGAAAACACCGGATGTCGCCTTGACCGAAGCGGCGATCGGCGCCGGGGTGAACTGTATCTTGTTCATCGCCGTGATCAGTCGTACGAAGAGGTTCGAAAAATGAAAAGAATGGCAGTCATCTTGCTTTTTGGCGTTTTGCTCTCTTTGTTGTTTTACAACATCATGCAAATGCCGAGCGCATTTACGACCGATGCGCCTTCCTACAATGAAACGACCCGCCATTATACGGAAGAAGGCGCGCATGAAACGGGAGCGATCAATATCATTGCGGCGATTTTGACGGATTATCGTGCCTTCGACACGCTCGGTGAGACAATCGTCTTGTTCACGTCGATTGTCGCGGTCGCCTCTGTCCTTCGAATGGCGAAGACGCCGATGAAAGAAGAAAGCGATGAATTGGAGGAGGGTGACGTCGATGAATGATATCATTGTGCGCACGGTAACGCGCATCATCGTTCCCTTCTTGCAGTTATACGGCGTTTTCATCATCTTGCACGGTCATATCTCCCCCGGAGGAGGGTTTTCCGGAGGGACGCTCATAGGCACGAGCT
>SLPE01000210.1 GCA_007132145.1 Candidatus Izemoplasma sp. | reverse complement strand
GAAGGGTTCGGTCGAAGACAAAGCGAAAGCGCTTGAAGCGGCCGGCGCTCTGGTCGCGCACCGTCCCAAGGAAGTCGGAACCTTGCTCGAAACGCTCGGCGTGGAAAAAGACGCTTGATGCGTGTTTCTGCGCACGTTGCCTTGAAAAAAACGTCGAAATCGTATATAATGAACCCAAGATAATACGTTGAGAGGACGGAAGAGATTGGGTTGAACGGCTTGATCTCTTTGTGTTCTATCTTGGGGGTGAAGTGCCATGCTACAAGGGCAGCGTCTGATTCCCGCCATCGGGACGCACCGCGATTTGAAGGCGTTCTTGAAACTGCCGCTCACATACGGCATCTTGATGAATTTTCAGCTCGCGCAACTCGACGACCTCGTCGAGACGATGAAGAAACACGACAAGAAAGTCCTCGTTCACTCGGAACTGATTCGCGGACTTGCAAGCGATGAGTTCGGCGCCATCTATCTCATTCAGACGTTACGGGTCGACGGCATCATCTCGAGCAAACCCAAAGTCATTGAAATGTGCAAGAAAAGAGGCGTTCTCGGCATCATGCGCTTCTTCCTCAAAGACAGCTATTCCCTCGAACAGAGCATCAAGATGGTGCAATACGTCCGCCCGGACTGTCTCGAAGTGCTCCCGGCCGTGAGTATTCCCTTGTTGGAGATGATCAAAGACATCGTCTCTTGTGAACTCATCGTCGGCGGGCTTCTCCGTGAAGAAGCGCAAATCAAGGCATACCTCGATTCGGGCATTCTCGCCGTCACGACGAGCAAAGTGGCGTTGTGGGACATCGACCATGTGACAACGTGACTTCCTTAGAATTTTGAAAAGTTAATACTGCCAAGAGAAGAAGAGCGAAAAACGAGCATCGTTGTTTTTCGTTCTTTTATTTGCGAGGAGGGATACCGTGTACGATTACTTGATCATCGGCGCCGGTATCAGCGGGACGTTGATCGCCCGCGAACTGAGCCGTTTTGAGGCTCGCATCATCGTCGTCGACAAAGAAAACGATGTCGGCAACCATGCGACGTTGGCCAACAGCGCCATCGTCCATTCCGGGCACGACCCGGTGCCCGGAACCTTGAAAGCGAAACTCGCCGTGCAAGGCAACCGTCTCTATCATGTGTTGCAAAAGGAACTCGACATCCCGTTACGGAAGACGGGGGCGTTTTTGCTCGTGCAACATCAAGAAGAGATTCCCGGGCTCGAACGCTTGCACCGCCGGGCGCTTGCAAATGGTGTCGAGACGCCTGCGCTTCTCGATGCGCAAACGGCGAAAGCGAGAGAGCCGATGATTCAAGAGGGGACGCTCGCCGCCTTGGACCTGCCATCGACGATGGTCACGTATCCTTGGGAAGTCGCCATCGCCGCGATGGAAAACGCGATGAAGAACGGTGCTTCGCTCCGTTTGAACTATGAAGTCAAGGCCATCACCAAGATGGAAGACGGCTTCTTGCTCGAATCCACGGAAGGCAGCCGGCTACGCTCGAAAGTCGTGATCAATGCCGCGGGGACGTTCGCGGACCGTATCGCCGCGATGGTCGAACGCGACGTTCCCTACCGTATCACGCCAAGACGTGGTGAGTATTATGTCCTCGACAAGGCCGTCGACGGTTTCGTGAAACGGGTTCTCTATCCCTTGCCGGGCAAAAACGGGAAAGGGGTGCTCGTCGTGCCGCAAGTGCACGGGAACATCCTTCTGGGTCCGACGAGCGACTACCAGGACGACAAGGAAAACGTCGCCAATCACGCCGCCGACATCGAGAAAATCCGGCGCGATGCCGACAAACTCGCCAAGGACATTCCTTACGACAAGACGATCCGGACGTTCGCGGGCGTTCGTGCGAGCAGCACGTACGAGGATTTCTATATCGAACCTTCGAAAGAAGTTCCCGGATTCTACCATGTCGCGGGCATCGATTCACCCGGACTCACGGCTGCGCCGGCCATCGCGAAATACGTCGCCGATACCTTGCTCGACATCGGAAAGCATTATCCACGCAAGTCCGATTTCGACCCCTTCCGGACGAAAACGCGCGCGTTCCGGTCCTTGAGCGATGAAGAGCAGCGCCTCAAGATCGCCGAAAACCCCCGCTATGCGCGTATCGTCTGCAAATGTGAGCGCGTCACCGCCGCGGAAGTCGTCGAAGCGATCAAGGGACCCTTGGGCAACGACACGCTCAAGGGGTTGAAGAAGCGCATTCGTGCCGGCAGCGGCCTTTGTCAGGGCGGCTACTGCGAGAGCGAAGTGCTTTCGCTCATCTCCGAAGTGACGGGGAAACGGCCCGATGAAATCGATTATTACCGAAAAAACACACCGATACTCAAACAGGAAACGAAGGTGGGACGATGACTTGGGACATTGTTGTCATCGGCGCCGGCGCCGGCGGACTTTCGGCGGCGCTCGCGGCGCAAGACGATCACGTCAAGGTGCTCGTCTTGGAGCGCGAAGCCGTCTTGGGCGGCATTTTGAACCAGTGCATTCACAACGGCTTCGGACTGCATGAGTTCGAAGAGGACTTGACCGGCCCGGAATACGCCGAACGCTTCATCGACGCCTTTCATGAACGGGGAATCGACTTGCGGCTCGAGACGACCGTCATGGGGCTGCATGAAACTCGAAACGGATTCGTTGTCGAAGCCTTCGACAGACGGGCGGGAAAGCTCGATATACAGACGCGAGCCGTCATCCTCTCGAGCGGGTGTTACGAGCGTACGCGAGGACAGATCCGCATTCCCGGAGAGCGTCCCGCCGGCGTCATGCCCGCGGGGAGTGCACAACGCTATTTGAACATCGAAGGCTACCTTGTCGGCAAGGAAGTCTTCATCCTCGGTAGCGGCGACATCGGGTTGATCATGGCGCGGCGGATGACGCTAGAAGGCGCCACGGTCAAAGGCATTGCCGAAATCATGCCCTATTCGAACGGACTGACCCGCAACATCGCCCAATGCCTCGAAGATTTCGACATTCCCCTCTATCTCTCGCATACCGTTACCGACATCCGCGGTGCCGATCGGCTCGAAGGCATCACCATCGAAGCCGTGGATGAGGATTTCCGTGTCATCGAAGGCACGAAAAAGGATTTCGCCGTCGATTGCCTTTTACTGTCGGTGGGACTCATCCCCGATACGATGGTCCTAGAATCGCTCGATGTGAAGATGCATCCGCATACGCGGGGGCCGAAGGTCGACCATACGTTCCATACGAGCGTCGAAGGACTCTTCGCGTGCGGAAACGCCTTGCACGTCCACGACCTCGTCGACGATGTGAGCGAAGAGAGTCGACGCGCCGGGCGTTGTGCGAAAGACTATGTCCGCAAATCCCTCGGCAAAGGCGAGACGCAACTGGAACTCATCGCCGGTGAAGGCATCGCCTATACCGTGCCTTCGACCATCGACCTCTCCCGCTTCGACGACTTGATCCGCTGTGCCTTCCGGGTCAAGCGGAAAGCTCAAACCGCGACATTCAAACTCATTCAGGACGATACGGTCATCGCCTCGAGGAAAGCGCGCTTCGTCGCGCCCGCGGAAATGGAACACATCGACATCGGACCCGATGACCTCAAAGGCGGGCACGCCCCCGTCACGTTGATCATGGAGGTGTGAGCATGGTTCATGAATTCACATGTATCGTCTGCCCTGTCGGTTGCCGCCTTCGCGTCGATAAGGGCGGTGAAGTGTCGGGACACAAATGCAAACGCGGCATCGTCTACGCGACGGAAGAGACGACCCATCCGACGCGTATGTTGACGACGACGGTCAAGGTGAACAGTCGTGTCGCGAAAAGACTCAGCGTCCGTACGAGCCGACCGATTCCCAAAGCGGCGATGTTCGACGTCATGCAAGCGCTCGCGACGGTCGAAGCGCGTGTGCCGGTGAACATACACGATGTGATCATCCACAACGTCGCGGGCACGGACGTGGACATCATCGCCACCCGCCGTCTCGCAACATGAAAGAAACAGAAGGTCGAAAGACCGTGTGGATGGTATAATGAATAAAAGAGGATAAGGCATCTCAAACGACATCGACCATCGGAGGACACTGATGACATCGAAAAACGTATCGGAGCACGGGCAAAACGTCGCAAGTACGCACGGCATCAGGGGAAAACTCGGTTACGGCGTCGCCGACATCTACGGCGGCGGCGCGTTTTTGATCATCGGCATCGCTTTCTTGTTCTTCATGACCGACATCGTCGGCATGCACCCCGCCCTAGCCGGCAGCATTCCCGTCATCGGACGGATCTGGGATGCGGTGACGGACCCGTTGATGGGGTCGATCGTCGACAAGACCCGCTCGAAATTCGGTGCGAAACGCCTGTATTTACTCGTCGGCAGTTTTGTCGCCTCGATCACCTTCGCCTTGCTCTGGGTGAGCGTCGGCGGTGGCCCGGGCGTACAATACGTTTTCTACCTCGTGGCGTTCATCTTGTTCTCGACGGGGTTCACCATTGTCATGGTGCCCTACAACGCCCTCTTGCCGGACATGGTCGAAAGTTATCAGTTGCGCGGGCAATATACGGGATATCGGATGATTTTTTCGGCGCTCTCGGCGATTCTTGGAGCGCTTCTCCATGAACAAATCATCCAGGGATTCGGGGGAGGTTCACTCGGGTACTTGATGATGGGTATCATTTTCGGTGTGATTTTCTTCGTGACCTTGTTTTTGTCGTTCTTGAACACATGGGAGACGGACAAACCCGTCGATCCGTCTCGACGCCACGGCATCAGACAACAGTTGTCCGTTTTCAAGAACCGCTCGTTCAGGCTGTATCTCGGCATTTTCTTGTTCGGACAAGGATCCGCCGATTTCATGATGGCCTTGGTCATCTATTTCTTGAACGTGGTTTTGCGTGAACGGGGCTATTACACTTGGGTCATGGCCGGGGTGTTGAGCGCGCAGTTGATCGCGATGGTCCTCTTCATGTTCTTGCTCAAACGCTACTCGAAGAAATTGCCGGTCATCATCGGCTTTCCCTTGCAGATCGCCGCTTCGCTCGCCATGCTCTTCTTCGCCTATGAGAACGCACCGTTGCTTCCGATTGTCGCCTTGGCGTTCCTCGCGGGTTTCGGCACGGCCGCCGGGACGGTGACGTCGTTCGCGATTCTCGCCGACATGCCCGATGTCGACGAACTGATCACTTCGAAACGTCGCGCCGGCGTGTACTCGGGCATGGCGACGTTCGCCCGCAAGATCGCCAACGGTCTCGCGCTCGGCTTGATCGGGGTCTTGCTCGCCGTGTTCGGGTATGAGGAGCGAGCGCTCGTGCAATCCGACTTGACGGTGGCCGGTGTCCGCGCGATGTTCGTGTTCCTACCGGTCATTTTTCTCGTTTTGACCATCGCCTTCCTTTGGCTCTACCCCCTGAACCAATCGGCTTTCGAACTTATGAAGAGGGAACTTGAACAACGTCGACTCGGCGTTGTTCCCGACAGCGATGAACAAGACCGGGCGACGCTCGAAGCGGTCACGGGGTATCCGTATGCGTCGCTTTGGAGTGAAGAAAATGTCCGATGGTGACCTCTTTGTCGTAAACGGCGAACGCTTGTTGGCTTTCGAAGTCGGCAAGAGCACGATCGAAATCGGTCGAGGCGAGGCGCGTTATCGGATGAAGCGGGGCAGTTTCAAGACGAAAGACGTCTTCGCGGTCCGCAAGACGTTGACGTATGTCGGTAAAGAGGGCGACACCCATGTCTTCGCCGATGCCGATGCGCGCCTTGAAATCGAACATCAGAAAGGTGTTGTCGACACGCTCGTGTTCACGTGCACCCCCGGCTACAACCGGATGACACTCACCCTCGAATCGGATCCCGACGAGTGCTTTTACGGGTGCGGTGAACAATTCACCCGCTTCAATCTCAAAGGGACGAAAGTCCCGATCTGGGTCAGCGAACATCACGCCTTGAAAAAGCTCATAGGCAAGTTTCTTAGGGAGACGCTATTCGGCGTGAAACCCGGGCATCGAGCCGATCACGGCCGACACCAGAGTTATTACGCCCAACCGACTTTCGTTTCGTCGAAAACGTATTTCATCCATTGCGAGACCGACCGGTATGCGGAGTTCACTTTCGCCGAACAGAAGACGATTCTCTCCTTTCGCGACATGCCCAAGCGGATCGTCTTCGCTTCCGCGGATGACCATGACGCACTGTCGACGCGTCTTGCAGGGCTTCTCGGGAAACATCCCCCGCTGCCGGATTGGACGCAAAAGGGCGCCATCCTCGCGAGTCAAGGCGGTTGGGAGAAAGCCGAAGAAAAGCTGAAGACCGCAGAACGAAACGGCATCCCGGTTTCAGCGATCTGGGCGCAAGACTGGTGCGGGCATGTCCGCACCCGTTTCGGCTATCAAGTGTATTGGAACTGGGAAGCGGATGAAGGCACCTATCCCGAGTTCAAGACGGTCATCGCCAAATGGCGAAGACAGAACATCCGGTTCCTCGGCTACATCAACACCTTCCTGAAAGAAGACGCTCCGCTTTATCGGGAAGCGGTTGAAAGGGACTACCTCGTCCGTACCGAAAGCGGTGAACCCTATCACGTGCGTTCGACGACGTTCAACGCCGGCATCGTCGATTTGACGTGCCCCGACGCGTTCGCGTGGATGAAATCGCTGATCAAGAAGAACATGATCGAGACGGGAATGGCCGGTTGGATGGCCGATTTCGGCGAATACCTGCCGACCGATGCGCGCATCCGCGGCGGCGACGCCGAGGCGTTGCACAACGTCTGGCCCTCTTTGTGGGCCCGTTGCAATAAAGAGGCGATTCTCGAAAGCGGAAAAGCGGATGAAGTCTTTTTCTTCTCCCGCGCCGCGCATACCGATACGATTCGTGAAACGAACACGATGTGGGCCGGCGACCAACACGTCGATTTCTCTGACGAATACGGGTTGCCCTCCGTCATCCCCGCGATGTTGAGCATGGCGATGAGCGGAGCCGGCGTGAGTCATAGCGACATCGGCGGCTACACGACGATCTTTCACATGCGCAGGGGACCCGAACTGATGATGCGTTGGGCGGAGATGAACGCCTTCACGCCTTTGTTCAGGACGCACGAAGGCAACGCCCCGGAGAAGAACTGCCAATTCGACGATGAACGCGTCATCGCACATTTCGCGAAGATGGCCCGCGTCTTCGCGGCACTTGAACCTTACCGTCGTGAAGTGTTGAAGGCGTATCAAACGAATGCCACGCCGGTGAACAGACCGCTCTTGTATCATTTCAAGGACCGTTTCACCCGGACCGAGCAACGCGCCTTCACACTCGGCGCCGATGTCCTCGTCTATCCGGTCGTCCGCGCCGGCGTGTCGAGCCACCGCATCACTTTGCCGGAGGGAACATGGGTCCATCTCTTCAGCGGAAATGTCCTTAAAGGCGGCGATCATGACATCGCCGCACCGCTCGGGACGCCTTCGGTCTTTTACCGGAAAGACAGTCGCCATCGTCCACTCTTCGAGACGTTCAAGGCGCTTTGATCGTTCGCGTCATATCGGTTACTCTTCATAAAACTTTGCAACATGACGACGCGTGAAACAAGCGTATTTCAAGTGCCAGACCCTTGGTCACTGCTGTGTTACACAACGCAAAAAAGCGAATATGCCGAATCTACGGCATATTCGCTTTGTACGATACATGGAGGTTTGACCTTTATTGCATATTGAAAATAAAGACGTTCTTAGTGCGCGTTCCTCAGATGATGCCATGCCTTTTGAGCAGGCATCACCGACGCTAGTCCTCTAGTTCCGTTTCCATCAAGGATGGACGTTGAATCCCCCTTGTCCGATCGTTTCTTCATCCATGGGGACTTCGAAAGCGACGTCGAAAGCGATTGTCTTTCCGGCGAGCGATCCGTAAGCCGATTCGAGATTCTCGGCGGTTGCATATTCCCAAGCGACATCTTGTGCCAACAAGGTGAAGGTGATCGTAACGGTGATTTCACCGTCACCCCGGAGGACGCTGTTGAGCCGCAAATGCGTGTTGGGTCCCGTAATGACGTAATCGTAGCCGCCACCGGCAAACTCGATATCGTTTTCTCCTGCGTCGAACTCGACGATGACCCGCATCGGGCCATGGACATCGGAAGAAGGATCGTACCCAGTGTCGCCGATGCGCAATCCTTCGACGTCGATGAGCAAGTCGAAGTCGTCGAGATCTTCTTCAAGATCGAGGACGTACGTGAAGACGTGGGAAGTCGTATAACCGTCGACTTCAGCATAAAAAGAACCCGCCGGGACCCATGTATCCGCCTCGGCGGACGTTTCATCTTTCAAGGAGAGACGGACGCCGTAACCCAATGTCAACCGAGCGCCGCGTGTTTCTTCGAGATTGTCCCACCAGGCATATGCCATGGTGGACGTCCCGAGTAACGATAGAATCACCCATGAAACGATCAACAGGGTTTTCATCGGAATCACTGCCTTTGTCATTTGACATGATGTGGGGAACTGAAGGACAACAGTGGATTCAGTTACTCCGGGTGTAAGAAATGATAAGGGTTCAAAAGAATTTCTATTAAAATCATTATAGCGTATCTCACTGTCTGTTATATCTTTAAGCAATAAACCATATGATGAAGCACCCCAGTTGTTAACAAATTTGTTATGCTCCATCATGACGCGTCTGCTGTACAT
>SLPE01000113.1 GCA_007132145.1 Candidatus Izemoplasma sp. | reverse complement strand
GGGCTTGTTCGCCAGTTTTTCGCGTTTGTCTTTGAAACCGAGTTGAACGGCTTCGTAGCCGTCTTTTTCGACGGTCTTCTTTTGCAGGACGACATTCGGTTCGCAACGGACGATCGTCACGGGAACGAGTCTGCCGTCTTCATCGAATACTTGGGTCATACCGATTTTCGTACCTAAGATACCTTTGGCCATGCGTGCACCTCCTGTTGGTTTATGGTCATTTCAAAATGATGTCCACGCCGGATGGAAGATCGAGATGCATCAACGCGTCGATCGTTTGCGGTGTGGGATTGAGGATATCGATCAACCGTTTGTGCGTACGTCTTTCGAACTGTTCGCGGCTCGTCTTGTTGACGTGAACGCTTCGCAAAACGGTGAACACCTCTTTTTCTGTCGGCAAGGGGATCGGACCGGATATGCCGGAACCCGTCTTCTTCGCCGTTTCGACGATTTTCATCGCCGACTGGTCCAACAACCTGTGGTCATAGGACTTGAGTCTGATTCTGATTTGTTGATTCGCCATGTTTTTTCTCCTTTCGCCTACAATCGCGTATAGACTTGCTCCGTGGAAATGAACCTTTTCCCAAGACAACACCTTCGGGTGTGTCGGCAACCTCCCACTTCACAGCCGACTCTAAGAGTCTTTGTCATGTTATCAAATTTCGTTTCCCATTGCAAGGGTTTTGTGTGTTTTTTCTCTAACGCGATAGGATTGACGATGTCATGTTCTCATGCAACTACCCTCATGACACGAAAAAAACGGCGCTTCTGGGCACCGTTTCATTTCGTGATGATCGTCCCGGTTTCGAGTCTGAACGCTTCGGACGCTTTCGCTAGCGAAGAGATGACGCACGTCTTGTCGGTCTTTTCCAAAAATCCGATACATGCCCGTATTTTCGGATACATGCTGCCCTTCGCGAACTCGCCCGCTTCGATATACGGTTCGAAATCGGAAGACGCGACGCGTTCCAACGCCTTCTGGTCGGGTTTGTTGAAGTTGACATAGACATGTTCCACGGCAGTCAGGATGATCAAGTAGTCCGCCTCGACGAGTTCGGCGATCTTCGCGCTGGCGTAATCCTTGTCGATGACCGCAGCGACGCCTTCAAGCCTTCCTTCCTTGCGGATGACGGGCACGCCCCCGCCTCCTGCGCAAATGACGACGTGTCCGGCGTCGAGCAACGATTTCACCATGGCCTTCTCGATGACGTCGACCGGCAAGGGTGAAGGGACGACACGGCGCCAACCGCGGCCGGCGTCCTCTTTCATGACGTAGCCTTTCTCCTTGATGATCCGGTCGGCTTGTTCCTTCGTGTAAAACGCGCCGATCGGTTTCGAAGCGTCGTTGAACGCGGGGTCGTGTTCGTCGACTTCGACTTGGGTGACCAAGGCACCCACCGTTTGTGTCACGGCATGTCTTTCGAGTTCGTTGCGGATGGCGTTTTGAAGATGGAAGCCGATGTATCCCTGGCTCATCGCGCCGCATTCGGGAAAAGGCATGTGCGGAGTGAAAGTCGATTCCGTGAACGCGAGATTGATCATGCCGACTTGCGGGCCGTTGCCGTGGACGATGACGACTTCGTGTCCCGCCACGATCAGTTCGACAATCGGCTTCGCGACGAACTTCAGAAGATTCTTCTGTTCTTCCGCATCGTTGCCGAGGGCGTTGCCCCCCAACGATACGACATATCTACTCATGCGCATCACGCATCGTCGCGAGCATGACGGCTTTAATCGTATGCATGCGATTTTCCGCTTCTTCGAAGACGCGACTTCTTTCCGATTCGATGACGTCGTTCTTCACTTCCATTTCGCCCCCGGCGACGCAAGGGTACTGTTGTCCGAATTGAGCCGCGATCTGAACGCCGATTTCCGTATTCATGCCGTGAAATGCCGGTAGACAATGCATGAATATCGCATCATCGGACGCATGGTCCATCAAGGCCTTCGTGACTTGATAGTCGTGAAGCGACGCGATGCGGGAGGCCCAGACGTCTTTTCCACTGCCCATCGAGACCCACACGTCGGTATAGATGACATCGACGTCTTTCGTCCCTTCCCATTTGTCTTCGGTCAAAGTGATGGTCGCACCCGTTTCCTTCGCGACGGCTTTGCAATGATCGATGTGTTCTTGCGTCGGCCAGAGTGCCTGCGGTGCGACCGCGGTGAAATGCATCCCGAGTTTCGCACATCCGAGCATCAAACTGTTTCCCATGTTGTTCTTCGCGTCGCCAACATAGGTGAGTCTGATACCGCGAAGTCTGCCGAACTCTTCTTTGACGGTCAAAAAGTCGGCGAGGATCTGCGTCGGATGGTACATGTCGGTCAAACCGTTCCATACGGGTACGCCGGCATGTTCAGCGAGTTTTTCGATGTCGCTATGTTCGTAGCCCCGGAATTCGATGCCGTCGAACATCCGTCCGAGTACGCGAGCCGTATCTTCAATCGATTCTTTCGTTCCCATCTGGGAACCGCTCGAACCGATATAGGTCACGTTCATGCCGAGGTCGTACGATGCGACCTCGAATGCGCAACGGGTCCTTGTCGAGTCCTTCTGAAACAACAAGACGACGTTCTTGCCTTCTAGATGGCGATGGGGCCTGCCTTCCTTCTTCTCTTTCTTGAGTCGCGCCGACAAGTCGATGAGGGCTTCGATCTCCTCGGGGGAGAAATCGCGCAACGTCAGAAAATGTCTTCCTTTCATATTCATGATTTTCCTCCTTGAATGATGGATTCTCTATAGAGCGGCATGCTCATACAACGGGGGCCTCCACGCCCTCGAGAAAGTTCGCTTGAAGGCGTTTCGATGACTTGGACCCCGCGTGATTCCAGCAATGCATTGGTGACGTGGTTTCGTGAATACACGACGACCTTCCCGGGCGAGACCGCCAGTGTGTTTGCGCCGTCGTTCCATTGTTCGCGCTCGCTGTCGATGACGTCGTCCCCACCGCAAGCGATGAGTTCGACATCCGTCTTCAGATGTCTGGAAAACACCTCTGCAAGCGGTTCGTCGAGTCTTTTTACGACGAGGTCTCCGTCGGTCTTCTCGAGTTCGAATATCGTGAGCGTTCTCAAAATGCCGGGATGCACTGTGAACTTGTCCTTGTCGACTTGGGTCAACACCGTATCGAGGTGCATGAACGCCCGTGTCTTCTCGATGTTCATCGCGAGGACGGTCCTGTATGAAGGCAACGCCGAAAACACGTTCTCCGCAAGATGTTCTATGGCTCTGGGATCGGTCCTTTGTGAAATCCCGACTGCGACGGTCTCGTCGTCAAGAACGAGGATGTCGCCCCCTTCGAGACTGTAGCGGTCGTTCCGCCCGAAAAGTTTGGGAATGTCCGCGTTTTTGAAATCGGGATGGTATTTGAACAGATACTCGCAAAAAATCGTTTCCCGTCTTCGAGTCGGCGTGTGCATCCTGCTCACGGCGACCCCGTTTCCGATGGTCGTGAACGGATCCCGCTGGAACAAGACATTGGGCATCGGGTCGATGTAGAAAGGATATTCCCCTTCCAACATGTCCATGAGTGAAAGCGGAGTCTGCATCGCGACTTCTTTCGTCCTGACCCCTTCGATCATCTTGCTTATCATGTCCGAAGGCGACATGTCCATGAAATAGTCACTCAATGTCCGTTTGACACGTTCCGATTTGATGCCCGCCTCATCGAGGAACTGACCGATGAACGCCTCGAGGATTCGGGGGGCCCTCTTCAACATATCCGCGACAAGGTCGTTCAAGTAGACGACCTCGACGCCTTCACGACGAAGATGATCCGCAAACGCGTCGTGTTCGGCACGCGCCGCTTCCAAATAGGGAATTTCGTCGAAGAGGAGCTTGTCGAGAATCGACGGGGTCAGATTTTCGAGTTCCCTCCCCGGTCGATGCAACAACACTTTTTTCAAAGGGCCGATCTCCGAGAATACGTTCAATTTCATACGTTTCACTCCCCGCTTTCGTACACACGCGGCACGCGCGACGTGATGGTGCAGAACACTTCATACGGAATGGTCTCCAGCCGTTGCGCGACATCGTCGACAGAGACCGCTCCGCCCAATACGGTCACGATAGCGTTCTTCGCGACATCGTCGTCGATTCTGACAAAAGCGTAATCCATGCATACCCTACCGACGAGTGGGTACGTCCGCCCGTTGATTTCGACGAGTCCGTCTTGGTTCTTGCGGATCAGACCGTCGGCATAACCGATAGGAATGATGCCGATCGTCTCATCGCTCTTCGCTTCATAGGTGATGCCGTAGCCGACTTTCTCGCCTTTTTTCAAAGCTTTGCGTTGAACGATGCTCGTCTTCAGGAAGAACGTCGGTTTGAGCGCTTTCACGAGACGGTTCGGGTCGAAGCCATACAAGGAGACGCCGACGCGCACAGCATCCGTTTCCATGATGTCCCTTTCGTACTTCCATGTCGCGGCACTGTTGGAGACATGCACGACATCCGGCTTATAAGGCAACGCGGAGAGAACCTTGCGGAAATGCGCGAGTTGGCCCCGCAAAAACGTTTCATCGCCATCGGCGGTCGCGAAATGCGTATAGATGCCTTCTAGCGACAAGCGCTTGCGACTTTTCGCCTCTTCAAAGAACGCGACGATGTCTTCGGCATCCTTGATACCGAGGCGGTTCATGCCCGTATCGACCTTGACGTGGCACCGGAGCCCTTTCTCAAAGGCCAGGACGTCTTTCGCGACGTCCATGTCGTTGACGGTCATGATCAAGTCGTTCCGCTGGATGACCTCGAAATCGAAGGGGCGGACGACCCCGAGGATCAAGATGTCGATGTCATCGTATGCCCGCCTCAGTTCCAGCGCTTCCTCGAGCAAGGACACCGCGAAAAAGCGGACGCCTTTTTCGCGGAGGCTTCCGGTGACTTCTACGGCACCATGCCCGTAGGCATTCGCTTTCACGACGGGAATCACCGTCTTCTTCCCGATATGCGCCTGAATGCGCTCGAAGTTGTCGTGGATATGGTCCAGTCTGATTTCCAGCCATGTCGGCCTATACCTTGTCGACATAAGTCTTCCTCACATAAGGTGACGTCATCAACCGCAACAGGCTTCCGTATGTCAACGTGAAATCCACCCGGTCGCCGACGCTATAATCGGCATCCGTGTGGGTCAGGTCGACAATGATGTGGTCGCTGCTGCTTCCGATGAGCCGTATATGCTCATCGCACGGTTTCAACTCCTGATAATCGACATCCTGTCTTCCTAGCGCGAGGATGCCGCGTTTCATCAATCCTAGGTTTTCGAAATGCGGTTTCCTTCCGAAGGCGTCCATGCCGACTTCCCCTTCGGGAATGGACGGCTTGTGCTTGACTTCGATCAAGTCCGCTTCCAATGTGACGACATCTTGATACATGCCTTCGAGCGGATCCCCGAAAGCCGTTTCCCGTCCGAGAATCAAGGCTTCGCCGATTCGGAGATTGTCGATATCGGGCATGTGATGCCCTTTATGGAGAAGATGCAAATGCGACGAGTTCCCCCCTGAAACGAGGGGAATCCGGACATTCAACGTCGCTTCGATCATCCGTTTGACGTCGATGAGTTTCTTCAAGGTGTTCTCTTCGGGGATGATGCCGCCGAAGCAGGTCAAGTTCGTCCCCAATCCGGAAAGCGTCAAATGCCGCAAGTCGATGATGCCCTTGACCATCTCCATGACGTTTTCCTTGTAGTAAATCCCTTCGCGAAGGTCGCCGATATCGATCATCAAGACGACGCCGTGTTTCATCTGCAATGAACCCGCAACGCCGTCGAGGGCTTTCAACGTCGTCCATTCGGAATTCAAGGAGATGTCGGCGATGCGGACGACACGTTCGATTTCGTTGACCGACGGCAACCGCAACAACACTTTCGGTTTGCCCGTCCGGATGCGTTCGAGGTTATCCAACCTGGAATCTGCGATATAGGCGACATCCGTCGCATTGAGGACATCGACGAGTCGTTGATCGCCGCAAAAGACTTTCGTCACCGCCATGACCGATATTCCGTGAGCACCGCACAATGCGGTGACCGATTCGACGTTGTGCTTGTATTTTGCGAGGTCGATTTTCAAACGCGGATACATCGCGACGCCTCCTATAGGCCGATCGAACGGCGGAATATGTTCAAGGCCGCTTCGGGATACGTGAATGAAAGGACGCCGATCGACGACATCAAGTACTGCTCGTCCTTGACGATGCGCACGCCTTCTTTGGGGAACAATTTGCCGGGACGGTTTTTGAGATGACGTCTCAACAACGTCTCCGTCCCGTCGAGATGGACGAGCGCGCCGCCCGTGAGAATCACGGTTCCGACTTGTGTCAAGTCCCGTCCTTCGGGAATCATCTTTCGACCGCCGGTCGTATAGACTTTCTTGAGATCGCCGGCATGTCTGTCCATCGCCTTGCACATGCAGACGCCCGCCAATGCACGAATGAACTCACGCGCTTGATCGGTCTTGGGGATATAGGCGTCGTCTTCCGACAGCGCGTCGAGTGTCGCCTCGTCGACTCCGAGGTCGGCGAGCAAGGTCTTGCGGTCGATCATCTTCATGACCGTCTCCCGGTTCACATAGACGCCGAGGTCGCCTTCGACCGTCCGCTTCTCTTTCGGTTCCCCTTCGGCGTACGCCTTGAACTCGTCGCTCGGTTCGGTCATCGAGTGCACATCCGTCGTCGCGCCGCCGACGTCGATGGCGACGAGATGCCCGACATCTTCATGCAACAACATCGTCGCTTCCATCACCGCACCCGGCGTAGGGACGATCGTTCCGCCGACGAGGTCGCGGATGTGTTGCATCCCCGGAGCGTGCACGATGTGTTCCTCGAACGTCTCGTAGATCGCTTTGCGTAGGGGCGCGATGTTCAAATAGTCGACCCGGGGATAGACGTTTTCGACGATTTTCAGGAACCGTTTTTGCGAAGACGTCTCGAAGTGTTTCTCGATACGGTAATGGTTGTCGACGTTGCCCGCGTATATCAAGGGAATGTCCAATCCCATTTTCTCAATTTTCAAAAGATTGTCAAACGCGGTACGTTTCTCTCCGTAATCGGTTCCGCCCGCGACGAGGATGATGTTGGGACGGATCCTTTCAATCCGCTCGATATCATCGGTCGTCAAGTCGCCGGCCGTGACGAGGTGCAGATTGGCGCCGGCGTTGAGCGCCGCTTCCTTCGCCGCTTTGACCGTCATTTCGTAGACGAGTCCCGATACGGTCATCCTCAGTCCGCCCGCAGCACTCGAGGAAGCGAACATCTCGCGGTAGTCCAACGTATCCGCACCGAGGTTGTTCTTCAAATGTTCAAGTGCGCCGTTCAGCCCTTCGCGGACATCGGTGTCGACACTCGTCTTCGCCATGCCCTTGCCTAAGAACGCGTGTTCGTCATGGACGTTGAACGCGTGGACAGTCGTCGTCGTGCTACCGATTTCCGCGACAAGGCAATCAATCTTCATCCGTATGCAGCGCCTTGTGTCTTTCGACGATGAAGCTTGCGATGTGGATCCCTTTGGTTCCTCGGCCGAAGCCTTGGTCCATGTCGTTCTTTCTCGCGATTTCAGGCGTCACCTGCGTCCCGCCGGCGATGAGGATCAGTTTGTCCCTGACCCCTTTCTCGATGGCGAGCTGATGAAGTTTTTTCATGTTTTTGTAGTGTACGTCGTCGTGCGATATGATCGTCGACATCATGATCACGTCCGCATCCGATTCAATGGCGGCGTCGACGAACTTCTCGATCGGGACGCTCGTGCCGAGGTAGATGTACTTGATGCCGTATTTCTCGATGCCGCCATGCTTGATATCCAGGACTTCGCGAATCCCGACGGAGTGCTCGTCGCTTCCTCCCGTCCCGGCGATGACCGTGATCGGATGTTCCTTCACATAGGCGTAGACATCATCCGCATCGAGAATCTTCATCTCTTCGGGCAACGTCAAGGTCGAGACGTCGATGTCGAAATCGACGCGCCCCTTGATCTGCACACGCGTGCCTTCACTTGGATGCAACACTTCCGAATGGATGACCTCGAGGTCTTTGAGATGCATCCGTCTTCCGACTTCAAGCGCCGCCTCCTTGGCGATCGCCTGCGCAATCGGGAAGAACAGATCGACGGTGACGACCCCGTCTCCGAGCCATTCCACTTCCGGTTTCAAAAGGTCGGAGTTCCGATATTTCTCGGTCTCTTCCATTCTGAGATAGACGTTGTCCGTTTCATCGAGTTCGTCGATGAACTTGATCTTCTCCGGTCTTTCGAAGGTGCATCCGTCGATCAAGGAAGCCGGATCATCGCCTTCAGAAAGCCCGTACTGTGCAACGTTGTTGTATCCGTAATGCGCCGTTACCGGGGCCATGTAGTCTTCGTCGCGTTTGATGACGGTCCCGGCGCCTACGCCGCCGTCGAGTGAACGGGAAATGCCGTCGCCGTTGCGCGCGGGATACTCGCCGCTGTCGACGAACATGCCCGCTTCCACCGCCTTGAAATAACCGCCCATCTCGAGGATCTCTTCGAACATGAGCACGGCCCTTTCCTGGATTTCCCTTTTTTTCTCATGCAAGTAGCCGCTGTCCTTCAAACCGACCATGCCGAGCAGGTCGTCCATGCCTGTCAAAGCTTGTTTGGCCGTGTCGAGGGCTTCGACGCTGTAGATGTGCCAAGGGACGTTGCGACCTTCATCCGGCGTGATCGTGCTCTG
>SLPE01000128.1 GCA_007132145.1 Candidatus Izemoplasma sp. | reverse complement strand
CGTTCAACCGCAAGCGGTCCTCCGCGGCCTCGAAACGGATCGCTTCGCCCTGAGCGCTGTCCAAGGACATCGGGGTGAATCCGATCAAGGTGCTCAACGTATGCGCTCTCTCGAGCAAGTGATAGAGCAGTGCATCGTGAAGCCATGCGGCGTCGTGCAACGTCGTTTCATCGATGTCGAGCACATCCAGAAACGCCGAAAACGCCGCATCGTTGGGCGCGAACAACGTTAACCCATCGCTTTCGCGCACGGTCTTTGTAAGGCCGGTCGCATCGAGGGCCTCCAAAAGACGGCTGAAACCGCCATGCGCTTCAAGGGTCGCGATGATGTCTTCGGCGACGACATGGACCGTGATCGTCGCTTTCAAGCCATCACGGTTGAGCACGTCACCGGCGACGATCAAATCGCCTTGCAACACGTAGGCGTCGATGCGATTGCTCGCGTAGCGACCGCGTGAGCCGTCCCAGGCCACCCGCACGTCGAGCGTGTCGCCGTCGATGAGCGTGACCCGGACTTCTTCAGGCAGTTCCAAAGCGTCGAACGAGGTGAACTGCGTCACATGGAGCGGCTCCGGTTCCTCGACGGACACGATCGCTTTCGTGGCGTCTTGACAACTCGCGAGCAGCCAGATCGCAAACCCTGTCAAGACGAGTACAACGGTTTTTTTCATCGCGCTCAGCCTCCTTTCATCCTTACGCTTGTAATATAATACAAACGCGACTCGAATGCAATCATGACGACTTCATGTCCGCATCGGTGCCGTGCCTATGAAAAAGCGTCGGCTCAAAGGGTTTGCCGACGCGAGAGGAATGCGGAAAGGAGCGTGATAACCAAGAGGACACCGTAGAGGATGGTCAACGACAGATACAACGGGGCTCCGCCTTTCGGCGACGACCACGGACTCGTCAAGACCATGATCAAGCAACCGGACACGGTGATGAAGGTGAACAAGGAAGCACTCGCCTCGAGCGGTCTTGTCCGAAGCGTCTGAAGAAGGGCGTTTCGTTTCTCGCGCCGTTGAAGACGCCGTTGATCCGCAGGCGCTTCGAGATGGGCCTTGATCGATTTGAACGTTTCGATGACGTCTCGATGCATCGAGATCACGACCGCCAACGTGACGATCAACGTACGGACGAGTAAGTGGGTGTAGGCGAACGTGCCTTCCTTGGGGACGTCGATGCCGGTGAGCATCATGATGTTGTTGATGAAGGTGATGGCGGTGAAAAAGAGGGCGACGTTGACGAAGACGCCGCTTTTTTTGTACCATTCGAACCATCGCTTCGGTAGGGTGAAGGCATCGAAGCGGGTCGTGCGTTTGATCAAGAGGAGGAAGAGGTGAACGAAAAGGACGATGACATAGACGTATACGATGCTCATGACGCCGTCGACGTAAGCGTCGGGATGCAATGTCGAGAACATGCCGATGACGAAGGTGACGGCGAGCATGCCGATAACGAGTAGGGAAAAGATGGTCAAGTGCGTCAGTGTGAAGCGAATGAAAGGTTTCATGCGCGATACCTCCGGGTCGGGTTTGAAAATCCGTGAACAGTATGCGGGAAGTCGATGGACATGTCAACATTTTTCCGTAAAGATGGTCGCTCGTGTGGACGTAAGAGCCGTGCATCATCCGGAAGACGCGAAAATCAAGGTGCATATCGATAGGGGCTTGCGACGTTTGAAATTATAATTAAGATATCAAATAGAAAAAATGGAGGAAAAGCCATATGATAAAGTTCATCATCATGTTGTTCGTATTTACGGGAATTCTGGCCGCCTGCGGCGGAGAAGAAACAACGACGGAAGAAGCCATACCGGAACCGATCGGAGTCTCATTCGACGCCCGCGGCGGGCATCCCGTCGATCCGCTCGAGTGGCAAGCGGATGAAAACCCGCCGGCGATGCCCGTCTCGGAACGTCAAGGCTATGATTTCGACGGCTGGTACACCGATGCCGATTTGACGGTGCCGCTCTCTTTTGAAACGTTGCGTTCGGGAGACACGGTCCTCGCGTATGCGGCGTGGACGAAACTGTTGAACATACACTGGGTCGTCGAAGGCGACGTCGTTCACAGCGAGACAATGAGAGAAGGCGACACGCTTGCGTTGCCGGACGCGCCCGAAATCGTCGGCTATGCGTTCACGGGTTGGGTCGATGAGTTCGGAGAACCTCTCGAAACGCCTCATATCGTCAAGACGGACATGACGCTCTATGCGACATTCGAGGCGGCGGTATTCACGCTGACGTTCGAAACAGGACTCGAAGAAGCGGGACTTGAACCGTTGACGCTGCCTTATGGAACGCCGCTCGAATTGCCGGTGCCGGTATCCTTGAGTCACGTCTTTGTCCGCTGGTATGAAGACGACGCGTTGACGCTTCCGTTCGAGCGAACGAACATGCCGTCGTCATCGATGACGTTGTATGCGCGGTTCGTCGATTTGGACGGCGAAGCCTTCACGATCGAAGAAATCGGACTCGCTTCCTTGACTGAAGCGTCGTTGCATCCGGTCCAAGTCATCTACTCACAGGCGATGCCGAGCATGGACGAGCACTTTGCCATCACTTTGTTGCGTGATGACAGCGGTACGATTCTCATGCAAACATCTCAAGTCTTCGACATCGGCGCAATCCTGACTTTCGATGCGACGATCGAATACGACGGCCATGATGACGACATCCCCTACATCGTCGCCTTCGACAACTTGGTCCAACACGGCGTAGAAGCCGTCGAATACCCTTCCGAGACCGTGTCTCTATCGCAGTTGTCCATGCTCGATTTGAGCGATCCGACGCAGTGGTACCGACTGTTCGTCGTCGAAGACGCGCTAATGTTCACTGACGATGAGACAACGGGTTTGATCGATTCGATCAGCGCTCGAAAATACCTGTTGTACAACGTCATGTACAGCGACGTGTACGATGAAACGTTCGCTGCCCTCGCATCGCCCGTCCTCTCCCTGGGCGTCTTGGTCTTGCCCGATGTGCCCCATCTGGAGTCCATACTGTTGTACATGGAGGAGGTTCAAGTCATCGAAGCGACACCCATCGATGATGCTGCACTGCTCGAGCGCTTCGAAATGACGTTGACGAACTTCTACGCGCAAGAGACGTTCTTTGTCGGTCAATCGCTCGACTTCGACGCAATCGAATCGATGTTCGATATCACATTGGATTATGAAGCTGTCGGTGAACATGCCGACGCGTATGATCAAGAAAACAACCGCTTCGACTATGTGCGGGAGACGACGGATGTCGCGTTCGAGATGACCATCGAACGCGGTGACGCATCGAGAACGTTCGTCTTCTCTTTGCAACTCGAAACATTTCCTGTGACCCCGATCGGCGAGGCGGCCACGAGTTCTTCGCTCACGTTCGAAGGCGTCGTCGTCGCGATCGGTTACCGATATGTCGTGTTGCAAGACGATACCGGGATGATCGCCGTGGAGTTCTTCGACGACGAATTGTTCTTCGATGTCGGGCATCACGTCGTCATTGGGGTATGGACCAACGCGACGGACAAACCGATCCGTACGGCGGAACTGAACACGCTGTGGGCTGTCATCGAGACCGGGGTTTCCTTCACCCTTCCCGATGCGATGATCGATGGGGAGACACTCGAAAACGTCTTTGCAGAGGAAGATTATGCAGTGTTCACAACGCTGGAAGGGGTGCTTGAACAACCGAATGTCTGGCCGTATCCCTACCGTTTGCATGTCGATGGAGACGTCGTGTACATCCGGGTTTCCGATGAAGGCGTCGCCTTGTCGTTGCATGCGCGTGTCGGGGAAGCCGTCCGTCTGGAAGGTTTTGTGACGGATTACGCATTGGGCTACGACCCGGAAGGATTCGTGTTGTTCTTCTTCGGCGGAGAAGAGGCCATCGAAACCGTTTCAGACGATTGATGATTCGCGGAAGGTCGGCGATCGGTAAAACTTGGCTTCATCCCTAAAGACCATGACCGGCTTTTCTGTCCAGACGCACAAGGCGCCCGTTTCCCTTCATTGAGGAAGTGGGCGTTTTTTTCTATGAATAGCTGTTTATACGACCGAGTGCATGGGCCGGTTGACATTGTTTGCCATTATGTTAAAATTAGTGTTGAAGCGGACCATGATACAAGGTTCACTTTTTTTCATGGCTTCATACCCTATCTTTTTGAAAGGTGATTAGCATGAAAAGATTCATCCTCTTGACACTGTTTGTGACACTCGGTCTGGCGATGATCGCCTGTGAAGACGACACCCGAGACGACACCGGACCCTACACCGACACCTGATCCAACGCCGACCCCGACACCCGATCCGACGCCCGACCCGGGAGAGCCGTGGGTCGCCGGCTCCTTGGAAGAAGAACTCGATAGACTCGGCACATTCGAGAGCCACACGAGAAAGATACACATGGAATGTGAATTCGGCACGCTTGAATTCTATGTGAAATACGACGGGACGGACATGTATATCGTCGATCTCCCTTCGACACCTTTAATGGACGCGGACAGTTTCATCCATTCACTCTTGAAGGATGTCCGGCACGAATACGACAGAGAAACACAACACCTCTTCAACGCTTGGTTGATCGCGATGTATCAAATCCAGTTCTATTACGAAAATCCGTGGTATACGTTGATGCAGTTCACGGACATTCCGCTACTCGATGACGACATGTATGTGAAAGAAGACAATGTGTTTGAAATCCGCCCTGAAGAGCTGGAGAACATCGTATTGTCGATGTGGATCGCCGAAGTCTATGTGACGGCCTACATCACGGGACTCGCTCATGACATGGAAACGTATCTCGAAAACTGGTTTGAAAATTACGATGTCGAGTTTCCCGGCATGGACCCCGATGCATTAAGAACCGCCTTCCGTGAGGCGGCAGAAGAAGAAATCGCTGAAGAATACGGCGAACAATATCTCGATTTCTTCGATGCGCTCATCGTTCACCGAGTCGTTTTCGAAGAAGATTCGACGGAACTCTATTTCGAGCTCGACATCTTCGGCTTCGAAGTCGAGACGACCGTCACTTTCTATGATTACGACGAAACCGTTCTCGATGAAGAAGACGACACCATCATCAGCGTTCAGGAATTGCTCGACGAGTTCGCGATACGGTTCGAACTCGCTGCGGAAACGTATGTGATTTCGACGGCTGCTGATATGTATTGTGGTCAACACGGTTGTGCAACCGGCGACATTTTGACGGAAACCGAATTGGCGATGCTCATCGATCAGATTACCATGCCCATTCCCATGATCAGCGTCGATGGCGACTACTTGGTCGAAGTGTCGGAAGACAATGCGTACCGCGTCGCTTATGAAGTCGATGTCGACGGTGTCACCTACCGTTTCTGCGGCATGATCGAGACGGTCTTCGAATACACGGACGACTACCAAGCGGGGCTTGATCTGTTTACGTGGTTCGTGCGTGAAGGCGATCCGGGGTTCGACCTGTATGCGATCGATTTTGTGAACCGGATTCTGCCTGAAGATACGATACCTGCAGAAGATGTGCAAGACTGAAACGCCCATCTCCGATGGGATGAAGAACTGAAACATCATCGAGGCTGTAAAGACACGTGTCTTTACAGCCTCTTCTTTCGTGTGTCATCGGCGGTTACCGTATCGCTTCATGGCAACGTGCATCCGATGATGGTTCCCTTGCCTGCATGTCAAGGCCATACGATTCTCATGGCGGGAACCGTTCCGGCTCCCGTGCTGTGGACGATGACGTCATAGAGATTGCCGCCATCGCTGACGCTTCTGACGTGTCCTTGATGATATCTGCTCGGGGAACGAAGCGTCCAGCCGCCATGACCGTAAAAGCCTCCGGTGTTCATCCATACGCCTAAGGCTCTGCTGTAATCGCTTGTGAGGAGCCTTCTCGATGAGGCGACATGCAGGCCGAAAGCGGGGTGCGTCGCTTCATGATGGCTCAAGAGGAAGATTTCATCGTCCGTGTTTTCACAAACATGGGGATTGCTGGTGTACCCCGTACTCTGGACGTTGTTAACGACATGTGTCGTCAAGATCCGTTGTCTTTCCGATGCGTTGAAGGCCGTTTCGATGAAAGTGTCGTTCAACCATGCCCGTATTTCACTGTCGGCATAATGATTGCGTTCTTCATCATACATTCGATTGTCGAGAATCGAAGCGGCCATGATCAAGGCGACATCTCCGGAGACATCCAAAACCCGCCATTTGATCGGCTCCACTTTGAAATAATGAACCGACTGGTCCACAATCGCCTGTCCCGTAGCGAACACGTAACCGTCGCCGAAGGGACTTGCGAGGACTTTGGCGTATCTGGCACCGTCACTTCCCGTGTAGTAACCGTCGCCATCGGGGGTCATGCCCACGGTGACGTCGTCGTCTTTGAGGCTTTGAGGATACATCCCGAACCAGATGAAGTCGCCTTCCCAGGAAGGGAGCGGAAGCCATTTGGCATAGAGGGTCGTTTCGCCCACGACATCGGTGGCGAGCATCCGGATTTCAAAGCTGCCGTCATCGAGATACCAACCGTCGAAGACATGATTGGGTCTTGTCGGCGGAAACGGAAAAGTGAACGTCGTTCCTCGCTCGACCACGACGGGGTCGACAGGACTCCCGCCGTTCGTGACGAACGTGACAGTAAAGCTCGAAGGCGTTTCCGTGTCGCTTCCGTCATCGGCGCCACATGCGCAAAGCGCCAGCAAAGCGATAAAGACGAACAAGGACAAGATACAAGTCTTTCTGAAGATGTTCATGTTCATGACCTCCTCATCTGAAAGAGGGTTCGCTGAACGGACATGGAAGCTTGTGGCGGATGTGGACTGAAGAAGGCGGTTGAACAACGCTTTGTCACGCCGAATGCAGCGGTAGCTTTCAAGAGACATCTTCAGTATAGTACATTGTGAGCGTTTTGATAAGATGAATCTGAGAGGGTTCACATCGGGAAATGTCATTCGGATGTAGTCTTTCGCGGTTGCCCGGCGTGATAAAAGTCCTTTTCGGTCAAGGTAGAAATTTGCGGACCGACCCGAAACCGCGAAAAGTTGAAAAGGACGTTTATCTTTCTTATGCCTTTTTTTTCTACAGCTTCCGTGTTCACCGATGGTATAATGGGGTTAAACCAAGTGTTCATGCCGAACCGAGAACGGGAGAAAGGCAGATGAAGACAATCGTCATGATGTCGTGTTTGATTGTGTTGAGTTTGAGTTTGTTCGCATGTCGCAACGATGAAACGGTTCCGATTGAGGAAAGCGTCTCGACAATAGAGGGTACTCCTTCTGAAGAAACGAGCCAAAGCGTAGAGAAAACGCCTGAAGACGTCCTGTTTACCATCACCTTCGAGACGAACAGTGATACGGAGATCGGTCCCTTGATGCTTGAAGCCGGTGCTTCTTTGGACGAGTTTGAACCCGAAAAGGACGGATACGCGTTCAAAGGCTGGTATGCGACCGCAAACTTCACGAACCGGATATGGGTCGTGCCGGCACATGATGCGACCGTATATGCCTTTTTTGAACTCGACAGTCTACCGGATTGGGTCCGTGTCGGCGAGGTGGGAACGACGTACTCCATTCCGATCGGCACATTCGGAGGGAGTACGAACCTTGTCGAAGGCGGTTACTCGATGACGACGACGCTGACCACCTATGAACTGTGGTATACGGTCCGCACATGGGCAGAGGCCAACGGTTACCAGTTCGCCAATCCGGGAAGAGAAGGCTCACACGGGGAAACGGGACACGCGCCGAGCGCCGCATCGCAAGAACCGGTCACGATGGTCAACTGGCGCGATGTCATCGTGTGGTTGAATGCCCTTTCCGAGATGCAAGGACTCGCTCCCGTGTATCGTGATGGGGAGAACGACATCATTCGCGATTCAAGAGGGACGAACGCCGCTGTCGTCGATGCCGTAATCCAGACGGAAAACAACGGCTATCGCTTGCCGACGAGTCGCGAATGGGAAATGGCGGCTCGCTGGAAAAACGACACGGAAAGCACCGACGGGTCGATCGAAGTCGGCGGTCGCTGGTGGACCCCGGGCGATTACGCGAGTGGTGCGACAGCCAACTACGAAAACGAGGCTGCGACCATGCTTGTAGCCTGGTACTGGGTGAATTCGAAACCGGACAATTTCGAATGGCGGAAAACGCAACCGGTCGGTCAGTTGACGCCCAATCATCTGGGACTCTACGACATGAGCGGGAACGTGTATGAGTTCACATTCACACGATACACTGCACACGAAGCGTTCACCCGGATCGTCCGGGGCGGTAGCTATTCTTTGGCTGCGGCCGCATTGCAAGTCGGAGATGTACGTACTTGTCTAACCCGAGACCCCGGGACGATTTACGGTTTTCGCATCGTCCGGGATCCTTGAGCGGAGACCCTTTTCATCCGTTGTTTCAAGTGTTGATATCCTCTAAGGGATTCCGAACCGATGCAGATGATGAGAACACCCATGAAAAGAGGGCGTTTCCCGGATGGGACGCCCTGTTTTCATGACGCGACCGCGCGAAAAGAGCGTGCGCTCCCCTATGTGGCGCATAAGCGTGGATACAGTCGAAAATGCCTGTCGTAACGGCATCACCGTCGACGATGTCGGTGTTTCATTTTTTACTCGATTCATGTTACAATGGAAGACGATAGAAAGATTGAAATGCTGCCATAATGTCGTGTGAAACGGTCTCCGAAAACATTCACCTCCGGCATGTCTTCCGTGACAAATCAAGAGGGCTTCGGGTGTTCGCTGTCTCAGTGTTCGTTCTTTGTCCCGATGTCGTGCTTGTGAAGATAGAGTGCAGACACATATCGATTGTTCAGCTGTGAAAAATACTCGGATGGAACTAAAAATATTAGGAGG
>SLPE01000111.1 GCA_007132145.1 Candidatus Izemoplasma sp. | reverse complement strand
GATTTTACGATCGACGCGACCGGGGTGAAGACGATGAATAGACCCGAACTGCTCGCTCCGGCCGGAGATCTGGAAAAACTGGAAATGGCCTACGCTTACGGCGCCGACGCCGCCTATATCGGTGGACGCGTCCACTCTTTGCGCGCCCGGGCCTCGGCTTTCGACGATGCCGCGATGCGCGAGGCGGTCGCGCTCGCCCGCCAATACGGAAAGAAACTCTACATCACGCTCAACGCCGTGTTGCATCCCGACGATTTCCGCGGCTTGGACGATTACATCCGAAACTTGGACGCTTACGGCGTCGATGCGTTCATCTGCACGTCGCCATCGGTCATGAAACGCATCCAAAAACTCACGGGACGTCCGATCCATGTGTCCACCCAACAATCCATCACCAACTCCGCGGCCGTTGCTTTCTGGCGCAAACAAGGCGTAAAACGCGTCATTCTCGCCCGCGAAACGACACTCGAAGAACTCACGGTCTTGCGTGCCGCGACCGAAACGCCCCTTGAAGTCTTCATTCACGGCGGTATGTGCGTGTCGTATTCAGGACGATGCGCCTTGTCGATGAACATGACCGGTCGTGACGGAAACCGTGGCGGTTGCGCGCACGCTTGTCGCTGGCGCTACCACATGGAACCCGACGATGCGCCTTTCGCCCTCGGCGCGAAGGAACTCAACGCTTCATCCTACATCCGTGAGTTGATCGCTTTGGGCATCGATTCTTTGAAAATCGAAGGGCGGATGAAGAGCGTTCATTACGTCGCGAGCGTCGTCAAGAGCTACCGGACCTTGATCGACGACATCGTCGATGGGAGGCCGCCCGACCTCGCCGCGATCGAGCGTGAACTCGACCTCGCGACGAACCGCGCGGCGAGTGAGCATTTCTATCGAGGCATGCCGACGAAAGACGACTTGCTCGACGGCCGCCCGACTCCGTTCGACCCCCACTTTCTCGGCATCGTCCTCGAACACGACGCCGAGACGGGTCGGACCTTGATCGAACAGCGCAACCGGTTCGCCCGCGGCGACGTGCTCGAAGTCTTCAGACACCATGGCGAGAAAGCGTTCTTCACCGTGCCGGACATGCGCGATGAAGAAGGGTGCGCCATCGAGGTGGCCAGGCATCCCCGACAACGACTCGAGATGCATGTCCCGACACCACTATCACGTCTCGACATCATCCGGCGCCGATAAGCGTTATTGACAGTTGCCCAAGCGCCGCAAACATGGTAGAATATCTATCACAGTACACGAATCACAGGAGGCTGCACATGGAAAACAACGAAACGTACAAATTGACGGAAAAGGGCATCCAGAAACTCAAGGACGAACTTCACAAGCTCAAGACCGTCGATAGGGAACGCAATCTCGAAGCGCTCAAAGAAGCCCGCTCGCAAGGGGATTTGACGGAAAATGCCGACTACGATTCCGCCCGCGAAGAACAAGCGCAGATCGAGAAACGGATCAAAGAACTCGAAAACATCCTCAAACATGCCGAGTTGATCAAGGGCGACACGTCCAACAGAGTCAATATCGGTAAACGCGTCACGTTGGAAATCAACGGACGACCCGAAGAAGCGTACACCCTCGTCGGGACGCTTGAAGCCGACCCCGCGAACAAGAAACTGTCGAACGAATCGCCGATCGGGAAAGCGGTCATCGGCCGCAAGAAAGGCGAGACGTTGACGATAAAGATCGACAACGACAAGAAGATCACCATCAAGATCAAGGACGTGAAATGAAGAATGCCCGCCATTCTTCTTTTCATGCCCCGGGGAGCGTGGTGACATGATCGGTGTCGTTTTCGCGATGCAAGACGAACTCGACGCGTTCTTGGCGTTGTGCGAAGACGGCGTAACCGCCCGCGACAGGCGCCCGCTCATCCATCGATGCACGCTGGCGGGCCAAGCGGCGGCACTCGTGCTCTCGGGCGTGGGCAAGACGAACGCGGCACACGCGACATCGTGCCTCATCGCCGAAGGGGTCACCACTTTGATCAGCGTCGGTGTCGCCGGCGGTGTGGAAACCGACATCGGAACGGTCGTCATCCCTTCGCGTGTCTTCTATCATGACGTCGACGCGACGGATTTCGGCACCTATCGACTCGGACAAGTCCCCGGCATGCCGGCTTTCTTCGAATGCGACCGTTCACTGCATGCGCGTGCGGTCGAAGCCGCGGAAGAAGCGGGCGCGACGTGGACCGGCGGCTCGCTGACGACAGGCGACGCCTTCTTGAAAGAGACGACGCGACTCGCGTTATTCGAAGACACGTATCCGGACCTTCGCGCGGTCGATATGGAAAGTGCCGCGATTGCACACGTCGCGCATCTTGAAAACTTGCCCTTCCTCGTCATCAGGACCGTTTCCGACAAGGTCGGTGCGCCTTCTCAGACGACCGATTACGCGTCATTCATGAAAGACGCCGCTCGCCGTTCGGCGAACATCCTCGCAAAGGTCATGTCGGGCCGATGAACATCGTCCGGGTATGGGAAGGAACCGAAGTCGTCTTCTCCATCCGCTTCAACAAGCGCCAAAAACGGATCATCATCCGGCCTTCGGATACAAGGCGTTTCCTCGTGACGGCGCCACGTTCGGCGTCGCGGGCGATGATCGGCACCGTCATCGACGAACACGCACACGATCTCATGAAGATGGAGCCGCCCATCGACGTCCTCGAAGAAATGATCCGTACCGGAAACGCACTCGTCTTCGGCGAAACCCGTCGGCTCGTCTTTTCGGAAAGCGTCCGTGAACCGGCGAACACGACGTCATGCCTCCATGTGAGGGAAGGCGCGCAAGGACAACGTAAGAAAGCGCTCAAGAAACAGTTCAACACGATGCTGGATGCGACCCTTTCCCCGGTGAAACACACCCTTTTGCGTCGTCTTCGTCTTCACGATGACGACGTCGAAATCGGCTATCGCCTCATGAAGAGTCGTTTCGGCAGTTGCAACGCGGTCAGGAAGCGCATCACGCTCAACACCGAACTCGTCCATTATCCCCGTCGCTGCTCGATCTATGTGCTCGCACACGAACTCGCGCATTTGATTCACCCCGACCACTCGTCGCGATTCAAAGCGACGCTCGCCGGTCTCGTCGAAGACTCCGAACAGACCGACCGCATGATGAAGACGCTCAGAGCGCACTTGCTCGCCGGACGTTTCGAATGTTTTTCCGAGACCGCGGCGTCATGGCGTGATCAAACGAGGAGGACAACATGATACAGCTAGGGCTCAAGGCGCGTCATTTCATCCCCGATGCGCATTACGAGAGCATCTACGACATCGATTTCGAGACGCTCGGGAAAGACGGCGTGACAACGCTGCTTCTCGACCTCGACAACACGCTCATTTCTTACGACGACACGCTCGCGGGCGAAGAACTGTCCCGCTTTCTTGCCGGATTGAAGGAACAAGGCTTTAAACGCGTCGTCATTTCCAACAGCCGGCAGCGACGGCTTTCGACCTTTTGCGACCCGCTCGCACTCGATTATGTCGCCTTCGCGAAAAAACCGTTCCGTTCCGGATTCAAAAAAGCGCTGTCGATCGCCGGCAGCACCAAGGAAGAGAGTGTCCTCATCGGCGACCAACTGATGACGGACGTCTACGGCGCAAAACGGTTCGGTATCCGCGTCCTGCTCGTCAAACCGATCAAGAAGCGGACGGAGAAGTGGTACACCCGCTTCAATCGGCGTCTCGAGCAGAAGATGCTGCGCAAGATCGAAAAGAAACATCCCGAACGTTTCAGGAGTCTTCGTCTCGATGACCGCGCATGAAGGACAGACGTGCATCGGTTGCGGAGCCCTTTTGCAAAACCGTGATGAAGCACAGCCGCATTACGTTCCGAAACCGTTGAACGAAGCGCCGCTTTCATGTATGCGTTGCCGACGCATCACCCATCACAACGCCGTCTCGCCCCGACTTCTCGATACGCAGACCTACGTCGACCTCATCGGACCGCTCCTAGGGAAGGACGTGCTCGTCGTCCTTGTGCTCGACCTCTTCGACATCGAGCATGCACTCGAATGTCCGCTGGCGGACATCACACGCAAAGACGTGCTCGTCGTCGCGACCAAACGCGATATCCTCCCGAAGTCCGTATCGGATGCGAAACTGTCGGAAAAACTGCGAACCCGCGTGGAAGAAGCGGGATGGCAGCCGCTCGACATCGTCTTGTGCAGCGCGGCGAAACGACACGGAACCGACACTTTACGTGCCTCACTCGGAGTCCATGCCGCCGGACGCGATATCGTGTTCATCGGTCCTAGCGGCGCCGGAAAGAGCCGGTTGGCGAACGTCTTGCGCGGCAAGGGGGCCATCCCCTTCACGACGTCCGCCGCGCACGGTACGACACAGCGACCTATGGCGTTCGAACTCGGTGCGCACACGTGTTACGACACACCGGGATACACGCATCCGACAAGACTCGCGTCTTGTCTGCCGGCGGCCGTCATGGCGAACAGCACGCCGAAAGAAGAGATCAGACCACGGACGTACAACCTCGAAGACGCACAGACGTTGATCGTGGGCGGACTGATCCGCCTCGATCGCCATGGCCCCGATTCCGTGGGGTTCATCGTCTATGCCGCCCGCAACGTCTCCGTCCATCGCACGAAGACATCGCGCGCCGACGATATCTTGAAACAGCGTGAGACACGCTTTGAAATCCTTACGGGTCACGACGACATCGCAACGCTTTCAAAGCGGACCGTGATGAGCGTGAGCGCCGACGAAGACATCGTCCTCGGAGGATTCGCCTTCATTCGCGTCCTCAAGGAAACGGACGTCGTCATCCATCATCTTCCGGGGGTGGTCGTATGGAAACGGCAAGCCTTGATCGGTTGATTGAAACGCTCTTGCGCGATCTCAAGCGCCTCTACCTTGCGGACGTCGATCGCCTCAATCACATCTACGGCGTCCGTGACACCGCGTTGAGACTCGCGAAGATCCATCGTCTCGACAATCGGAAAGTCTTGCTCGCCTCGTATTTGCACGACATGACCAAAGCGGAAGACGAGGCGTTCCATGCACACATCATCACCCGCGTCTACGACGCTTCCGTCCTTGAAACGACGCCCCCGCCGCTATGGCACGCCTACAGCGCAGCGGCGCTCGCTCGGACACGATACGGCGTGAACGATGAAGACGTCTTAAGAGCGGTCGAATCGCATACGGTCGGCCGTGCCGCGATGTCGACGCTCGAAGCGGTCTTGTTCATCAGCGACTACATCGAACCGAACCGGCTTTATCCCTCTTGCGTCGCCGCACGGGAAATGGCGTTCATCGATTTGAACAAAGCGGTTCATTACGCCATCGACCGTTCGATCCGCTTTCACGAACGCAAAGGTTTCCTCGTTCCCGAGGCCGCCTACGAAGCACGAAACCATTATGAACGGAGCATGAGATGAACAATACGATCAAAACCGTCATTGAAACACTTCAGGATCTCAAACTCGAGGACATCATCGTCTACGACATGCGGGAGAGGAGTCCGTTCTTCGATTTCTGCGTCTTGTCGACCGCGAGGAGTTCGCGACAACTGCAGGCCGCGTTGAAACATCTCAAGGACAATCTGCAAGCGGCGAAACACAAGATGCCGATGATCGAAGGCGCAGGGTCCGACGGCTGGGTGCTGATGGATGCCAAAGACGTCATCGTGAACATCTTCACCCGCGAAGAAAGAACGTACTACAATCTCGAGAAGATGTGGATGGACATCCCCACTGTAGACATCGAAGCATGTTGAACTTGTATACGTTGATTTCGGATGTCTATGAAGACTTTCTCGACAAGGCGTTGTTCACGACCTACCTCGGTCTGCTCAAACGCCACGCCCAACCCGTAGAAGCGCTTGAAATCGGTTGCGGCACCGCGAAACTGTCGCGGATGCTCGCCAAGCGAGGCTACACGATGCATGCGCTCGACGACGATGAAGCGATGTTGACGCAGGCGAGTCGTCTCGCCTATGAAGAAGGTCTCGACATCACCTTTCTCAAACACGACATCTTGCGCGGTTCCCCCGGACGTTACGCCTTGGTCCTCATGCCGCACGACTTACTCAACCATGTCGATGGAAGCGGTCTCTCGCGCCTGAGCAGGCACGTCTCCGATTCCGTCCTGCCCGGCGGGCTCCTCATCTTCGATCATCTGCGTGAACAGTACTTGAAGAACCTCGTCGGTCATCAAGAGACGTTCGACGAGACCGAACCGTTCGTCTGGGACGTGCTTCCTAACGAGCGCGGAGCCCTCATCCACCGCATCCGCCGTGGTGAAGACACGGCGACACAGTCCGCTTGGTATCACAGCGAAGCGCGATTGATCAAGTCGTTTTCCGCATTCGATGTCATCGGAAAAGCAGAAGACGACATCCGAAACGTCGTCCTCATGAAAAAAGAAAAATAGACACCCCGGTCCTATCATGGACATGAAAGGGGTGTTTTTTCTATGCAAAGCCGAACCCGTGTCTTCGTCGTCGCCGCTGTCGCGCTCGGACTCCTGCTTGCCGCATTCTTGTCGAACCGGCTGTCGATCGACCGCGAAACGCCGGCCTTTCAAGGCGCATTTCCGGTGAGCGGCGTCGACGCGACGGAAGAACACTACATCTATGTCGACATCAAAGGTGAAGTCGTCCGTCCCGGCGTCTACAAGGTCGCGGCGGGAACCCGGCTCTTCCAGCTCATCGACCGGGCGGGCGGGTTGCGTGAGAATGCCGATGCCGACGTCATCAACCAAGCCGCCCTCTTGCACGACCAGACCATGGTCTACATCCCTTCCTTGTGTGGTTCCCTAGAACCCGACGAAACAAGGACGGGGCCGATTTCGCTCTCGCATGCGCCCCTCGAACGGCTCGTCAGTCTACCCAACATCGGTGAAAGCACGGCGCAAAGGATCATCGACTATCGTGAACAACACGGACCGTTCAGACACGTCGAAGACATCATGGCCGTCTCCGGGATCGGCGAAGCGACGTATGAAGCGATCAAACCGCTTGTCGTACCTTAAGGGCGGCTGGCATCATCCCGCATTCGCCGTCGTCATCGTGCTGCTCACGATGCATGCGTGGCTCGGCGTCCTCTTCGGCGTCTTTTGGGCGTCGCGTCTTTATCGCATCGACAGACGACTGTTCGTGTTCTCTCTCATGGTCGCGGCCGTGTTCTTTTTGCGGGTCCGCTTCACGACGGTCGACATGCCGCTTGGTACGACCCACGACGTCCGCATCGTGCGTGTCGAGGTCGCGCGGCAAAGGGCGGTCGTAAAATCCCGTGAAGGGCGCTTTTACGCCGTTTTCGAGACTTTGCCGGATATTCGTGCGGGCGATACGATGCGCATCACCGGCACGCCGCGGTCGCTTGAGGCGCCGAGTCTTCCCGGCGGCTTCGATTATGTCCGCCATCTTCACGCCTTGCGCATCGGCGGCATCTTCGACGTCGATGAAGGGACGCTCATGGCCCGGGGGCGATCGGTCCACAACATCGCCGAAGCGGTGTCGCAACGCATCGATTCACGGTTCGAAGGCAGCGGTCCCTACTTGCGGCCGTACTTGTTGGCGGACCGTAGCGCGATGCGCGAAGACTTCCTCGACAGTGCGTCGTTGCTCGGCATTTCGCACTTGTTCGCGGTGAGTGGTCTGCATGTCTCCTTGTTGTGCCTCATGGTCGTCAAGGCCTTTGCACTCGTCGGTATGAAAAAGGAGACGGCGGACGGATGCGTCGTCTGTCTCATGGTCACATACATCGTCCTGACGGGGTTCGCGCCTTCGATCGTGCGCGCCGGCTCGATGGCGGTGCTCTTGATCGCGAACCGTCGATTCGCCTTGGGCTTCACCGCCGTAGACGTCTGCGCCGCCCTCTTCGTTTGCATCATGCTCTTCCATCCGCCGATCATCGCCTCGACGGGGTTCGTCTTGACGTTCCTCATCGCCTTTTCGATTCTATTGTTGCGGCCGCGGCTTGAAAAGTACGGAACCGTGAAACAGATGTTCGCCGTCAGCGCGCTCGCCTTTTTCGTGTCCTTGCCGATTGTCAGCGGCTTCAATCACGGCTTCAATCCGTTGACGATCCTCGTCAATGTCGTGTTCGTCGCTTTCGCGGGGTTCGTGTTGATGCCGCTCGTCTATTTGACGTTCGCGTTTCCGTTTCTGGAGGGCCTGCTAACGCTCACGACGACGGTGTTCGAGCAATCCGTCCTCTACTTGGGGACGCATCTCGACATCCGCGTCAGGCTCCATTTCTCTCATCTTTGGATGATACTCGTCTACATCGGCCTCCTCTACATGGTGCTCGCCTCGACAACCCGCCGAAAACGGCTCGCCCGTGCAAGCGCCTTGGCGGTCTTCGTCATCTTCCTGATCGCCTTGCCCTGGCTCAAGCCCTATGAAGAAGTCGTCTTCTTCCATGTCCATGGCGACAGCATCTTCGTCCGCGACCGGCACAATCGCTGCAACATCTTGATCGATACCGGAGAAACCGACACCTTGAACCGTCTTACGACAGCTTTGAAGGCGTTGCATGTGACCCATCTCGACTACGTGCTCATCTCGCATTGGCATAGTGACCATTATGGAGAACTCGAATCCGTACTTTCCGAGTTCGACGTCGCCCACCTCGTGTGTAATGATACCCAACAACCGTACGAAGGACGCACGATCCGTTGCGGCGGCATCGAGTTATTCATCTATCCGCTCGAGGCGCGACACCGAGGGGAGAACGATCGTTCGATGGTTCTCAGAATGACAATTGCCGGAGAACGGATTCTCTTCACCGGCGACATCGAGGCGCCGCGGGAGGCGACGATCATCGGCGTCGATCTCGACGCGACGATGCTAAAAGTGCCGCATCACGGCTCTTCGACGTCTTCGAGCG
>SLPE01000200.1 GCA_007132145.1 Candidatus Izemoplasma sp. | reverse complement strand
GTCGACATCGTCATGGAGTTACCCTTTCATGCCCGTTTCTGCAGCGCTTTGAACGAACTGACGCTGGAAGATGAGGAAGACGATCAGCATCGGAATCATCGATATCGTGCTGATTGCGAGCAGTGCGGACCAGTCCGTCGTATATTCGCCGCTGAGGGTGCTGATGCCGAGCTGCAAGGTGTAGCGGTTGGGTGAACGGATGGCGATCAATGGCCAGACATAATCGTTCCAGCGCCACATGAAACTGAAAATCGCGATGGTGGCGATCGCCGGCTTGGCGTTGGGCACGATGATGCTCGTGAAAATGCGCCATTCCGATGCACCGTCGATGCGGGCCGACTCGATCAAGTCGTCGGGGATCGTCAAGAGGAACTGTCTCATCAAGAAGATGCCTGCCGGCGTCGCCGCCGGAGGGATGATGAGCGCCCAGAGGGTGTTATAGAGTCCGAACATGCGGATGATGCGCGAAATCGGCACCATGATGACTTCAAGCGGCAGCATGATCGTCGACAGGATGATGATCAGAATGACAGTCGCACCCCTGAACTTGAATTTCGCGAGGGCATAGCCCGACATCGTATTGATGACGACGGCGAGAATCGTACTCGCGACCGCGACGACGAACGAGTTCCATATCCATTGATAGGTCATGAAGAAGGGATTTTCAATCAGACGGACGAAGTTGTCCAAGGTCCATGTCTCGGGAAAGAACGTCGGAATGTGTTTGAACAATTCGCTGCGCGGCTTGAACGCGGAAAAGACGACGTACAACACCGGCAGAAGGAAGAACAAGGCCCAGAAGGTTGCAAAGAGCATCAACGGAATCGATGTACGTTTTCTCATATCGCACCCGTCCTTTTCGCCCAAACGAGGTTGCCGAGCGTGAAGATCATGACGATGATGATCATCACGACGCTCATCGCACTCGCCATGCCGATCTGTCGATAGGCGAAGGCCGTTTCATAGATGTAGCGGACGGCGAACTCCGTCTGATAATTCGGTCCGCCCCGGGTGAAACTCTCGACCAGCGGATAGATCTTGAAGATTTCCATGCCGGCAAGGATGAAAATCATCAAGCGGGCGGGCCGCAAAGAAGGATACGTGATGTGCAAGAAGCGTTGTATACGGTTGGCACCGTCGATTTCGGCCGCTTCATACAACTGTTTGGGAATGCTCAGAAGCGCCGCCATGAACATGATCATGTAGTACCCCGCACGCGACCAGGTGAAGACGAAGACGACCGACCACCAGGCGAAGCGCGGGTTGAGGAGCGTTTCGATGCGGCCGATGCCTAGCGTATCGAGCACACCGTTGAAATAGCCCATCGAATCACGCAGGATCCACCGCCAGATCATCCCGACGACGAGGAAGGAAATCATCACCGGCCAGTAATAGGTAGCTCGGAAGAACGCCCGGAGTTTGAGAGGCTGAACCAAGATGAGCGCCAACAACAAGGAAAAGAAGAAGACGATCGGCAACGTCGCGGCCACAAGGTAGATCGTGTTCAGAATCGCCCGGAACAGCGAAGGATCGGTGAAGAGGTCGACATAGTTCTGCCAACCGATCCATTGCGGTTGGTCCCCGAGACCGCGAAAACTCGTGAAGGAGAAGTAGACGCCCATGATCGCGGGGGTGATGATGAACGTTCCGAATATCAAGAGGTTCGGCAACAAGAAGACATACGGGACCGCTTTCTGCTTGAAGATGTAGCTTTTGAAACTCTGTTCTTTCTTCGCCATGCCGTCGACTCCCATCACTCAGAATAGCGTTTCATGACCGTTTCGAACAAGCTTGAAAACGGGGATGTCTCCCGATAGAAGACCGGCGGGCTCCCGAGCGGCACGTCGATGACGTGCGTCCCGCCACGATAGCGGCGGCCGCTGAAGAGATGGACCCACGCATCGTCGGGCAAGGTGAGCGTCTGTGTCTGTGCGTCGGGGCGGACGACGGGATGGACGAACACGTCCCGACCGAACAGATACGAGGCGTCGCATTCGTGAAACGCCGTCTCTTCCGGATAATGCATGAAGACCGGTCTTTGTAGAGGTAGACCTTGTTTGTACGCTTGGTCGGCCGCGGCGACGACATAGGGCTTCATGTCGACGCGGATCGCGCTCATGCGAGCCAACAGTTTCAACGTGTCCGCATCGTCGTAGCACTGGAAATTCTCTTGAGGACGGTTGCCTTCATGGGTGCGCATCATCGCCGAAAACGGAGCGAACTCGCACCAACGCTCGAACAGCTCCTTCGTTCTTACGTTGCCGTGCAGACTCGTGTACCCACCGATGTCGGAATGCATGTACATCACTCCGGTCATCGCGCTTGAGAGGGTGATCGGCGTGACGGAAGGAATGCCGTCTTCCTTCTCCCAGTTCACGCTTTGGTCACCGGCCCACATCGCACTCGCATACCGTTGCGAACCGTGTGAACCGGCGCGCATGAAATAGACGATTTCACCGAGTTTTCCGCGTTCTCGCACGGCGTCGTAGTTGCAACGGGCCCAAAGGAGCGGCCAGCGATTGTGCATCAACGTCGCATCGAAACCGTTATGGAGCACGCAATCGGGGGGTAGGTATTCACCGAAATCGGCCATCCAGCCGGCGACGCCGACATCGATCAAATGCCTTTGGATGACGGATTTGAACCAATGGTAGGCTTCCGGATGGGTCAAATCGACCAGACCGCAGTCGAACTCGCCGAAGTCTTCGATGTAGGGACCGCCTTGAGCGTTCCGAGCGAGATAGCCTTTTTGAGCCGCTTCGACATACAACGACTCGTCTTTGAGGAGGAACGGGCAGATGTAGGCGAGAAAGGCGATGCCTTCCGATTTTAAATCGATAATCGTCTGTGTCAAATCCGGATAGAGTTGCTCGTCGGGACGCCAGTTCCAATAGAGTCTCTGGCCGAAGGACGTCGTGTTGTGGCCGACCCAGTCCTGAACCCATATGCCGGCGACCTTCACGTCCGCATCGAGGGCGCTCTGCAAATTCCGCAATACGTTGTCCGTCCCGCCTTGAAGACCGAGAACGACGCCATCATGGACGAAATCGGGCAAGCGAGGGGGAACCCCCGTATAGGCGACGAGGTCGTTCATCAATGCCGGATAGTCTTCACCGACGCCGATGACGATGCGTTTTGGGACTTCCCAGAAATAGAGGGCATGTGCATCCGGTCCTTCGAAAGACAAAATGCCGTAGGCGCTCGTATCGACATGGCACCAGTACCGCTTGCTCGAGACGAACATCGGAACGGTGAAATAACTCGTGTCGTGCGCACCTAGGGTTCTCGGGTCCATGCCTTTGTAGACGGTTTCGAGCAAGGTCGGATTCCGACCGACACCGGCTTCGGAGATCCACATCCGGAAAGCGTGTCCGCGAAGATTGAAATGACTCGCTTGTGCCCCGCATCCGTAGATGCGCTCATCTTCCGAAGCGGCGAGTCGCAACGTGAAGCGGTCGACGCTCGCGGATGCGGAAAACGCCATGACAAGGCGTCCATCTGTCTCTTTGAAAGAGACGTCGAGGGTTTTACCGCCACCGGAAAACCGGATATGAGAATCATCGAGGATTTCGTAATCCTTGAGCGGTTCCATGTCGGGATGGTCTTCGATCGTGTAGTTCCCCAAGTATCCTGAGATACTCCGTGGTCCCGTTCCGAGATGCACAGCGGGCGACGTATCGGAATGCGTGAAAACCAAGCGCTTCTTGTACTCGATGTTGAGCGTACCCGATGTTTCCTGAAATTCGACCATAGGTTCACCGTGTTCGACTGACATGTTGTCGACGCGGCATGCGCGTCCGTGTTGATTCCGTATCCTCGATGCGACAATGATAAATACAAACAAAGAGAAAACGCGTCCGGAAAGGTGTCGCATTTTCTCTTCTCTCTTCAAAACGATTAACTTGGTTTCATTATACACAATCGGTCGAAGGATTTCAAGTCATGATGAACAGTGGTCGGTCAATCACGATTTGAGCCTCTGTTTTTCGCGTCCGCTCACGTACCACGGATGAGGTCTTCAGCCCGTTTCTGTCCGATGACCTTATCGATGAACAACTCGACGATGTCGGGATCGAACTGGCTTGCAGCATGGGTTCGGAGTTCTTCGATGGCGTCTTCTAAGCTGAGCGCTTTCCGATAGACGCGATCGCTCGTCATCGCCTCGAAAGCGTCGGCGACGGCGATGATACGTGAAAAGAGAGGAATCCGCTTGCCCTTGAGTCCTTCGGGGTATCCCGTGCCGTCCCAGCGTTCATGGTGATACAGGGCGTTTCGTGCCAACTCGGAGTATTCATCGGCGGCGCGGAGAATTTGATACCCGCTATGGGTATGGGTCTTGATGAGGTTGAACTCCGACTTTTTCAAGGGCGTCCTCTTGTTCAGGATTTCATCGGGAATGGCGATCTTCCCGATGTCGTGCAACTTCGCGGCCATTTCCAGATCGTCGAGATCGTCGTCGCTCATCGCCATCGCTTCTCCGATCAACCGACTCAACTTCGAGACCGCGCGGGCATGGGCGTTTTCCCTTTCGGACTTTTCCATCAATGTCTTCAAAATCGCCTGAATCGTCTTGCTCCTTGCGCTACCGCCTTCGGTCAGTTTCCGTTTGTACATGTGGTTTTCAGCATCACGAAGGAAATCGCCGATGCTCTCGTCGGTCCTCACCTTCAAGCCATAGCCGATGGCGATGGACAAACGGATGCCGCGGACTTTGCGTTGTTTGATCCGTTCTTGCATTTTTTTCCTTAGAGCGGACAACTCGTCTTCGTTCGTTCTGCTCACCAAGGCGACGAACTCGTCGCCGCCGATGCGTGCGACAATGCCGCGTTCTCCAATGACGCCTTCCAGTGTTTCCGCCACCTGCTTCAAGACCGTGTCGCCGACGAGATGACCGTATGCGTCGTTGATGATTTTCAACCCGTTGAGGTCGACCATCAACAATCCGAGCGGATAGTGTCTTTCATTGTCGCGCCAACTGAGTTGTTCATTGAAATAGCGACGGTTCTTGATACCTGTCAAATCGTCATGCATGCTGATTTCTTCAATCTTCCTGAACGCTTCGTGCCGAGCGATCGTATTGCCGAGAATGTCGGCGAGGACCTTCAACAGGACCGTCGCTTCTTCTTGCCATCGTTTATGGTCACGGATGGAGTCGAAACCGAAGAACCCGAAGAGTTTTTGATCCTTGATCATCGGGAGGCATAATAGGGTCTTGATCGATTGTCGCTGAAACTCGAGCCGTTCCGCTTGCGCTTCGTCAGGGAGCGAAGCGACGTCCTCGATGAGCAACGGCTCACCGTTTTTGATGCGTGCATACCACCATGGCATCGCATCGGTCGGAAAGTCCTGGAGGCTACCCATCTGCGGTTCGATGTCTTCGGCACACCATTCATGGGTGTTCGTCATCGTCTTCCCGTCGGTCGAGAACCTGAACAAGTAACTTCGATCGACAGCGAAGAACCGTCCTGTCTCGGCCAAGAAATGGTCGATGCCTTCATCGATGTCGCCAAGCGAGAGCGCCATGAAATGGCCGGATATCTCGGTCACCAGCTTTTGAAACTCGTATTCGCGTTGTGCGCGCCGTTCTTCGGTTTTCCTCTCGGTGATGTCGCGGAAAACGATGATGGCACCGATCATCTTGCCATCGGTCGTCCTGATCGGCGCGGTACTGTCTTCAATGTGATGCTCGTTGCCGTTTTTATCGATCAAGATGGTGTCTTCGTCGAGATAGATCGTTTCACCTTGAGCGAGCGCCCGTTTAATCGGGTCGCGACTCTTTTCGCCGGGTTTGTCCCGGTATGTGTTGAAAACCGTCTTGAACGCTTTACCGAGGACGTCTTCGCGTCGGTGTCCCGTCAAACGCTCGGCAACGGTGTTCATATCGGTGATGCTTCCTTCGGTGTCCGTCATGACGACCGCATCCCCGATCGACATCAATGTCGCCTGAAGGTGACTCTTATCCGCATAGAGGGCTTGCGCTTGAGTTTTAATCAGCGTTTCCCGGGCTAGATCGTCCGTGATGTCGCGGACCGATTCGATGATGTGGGTCACGATCCCTTCGGCGTTTTTCATCGGATAGAAGGAAGCGAGAAACATCTTCTTCGAACCCGAGGAATCGGTGAAAGGGATGTGTGCCGTCTTCACCCGGCCGTGGTGGACGACTTCCTGTATCGGGCACCATGAACACGGACTGTCTTTTTGCATGAACACTTCATGGCACGGTCTCGAAGCAGCGACATCGTCGATGCCGAACATTTCCTGCATTCGTCGATTGACGCGGACGACGTTCATCTCCGCATCCAAGACGACCATACCGTCATCGATGCCCTCGAAAATGTGCTGGAAGAAGCGTTCGCCCTCAAGCGGTGGCGAATCTTTTGCAAGCGTCACTTTTTCTCCCTTGTTGGCTTTGCTCATGCTATTGGCCTCCTCGAAACCACCGAGGACGATGGCTCATACATCTAAATGACATTTATGAACATTATATCAAATTGATGCATCATCATCAACCCCTTGTCGCGTACTCGAAGACGAAGACAAGCGACACCCGACTCGATGTTGATGATGGTCTGTCCGTGAGTCCCTAAGGATTCCTCACGATGCGGAAGCCGATTGAATCGGCGTTCGTCCGGGTGTTGGCTCCAGGGACGCTCAAACCGATTTGTGTATGTTCCGCAAGGTTTTCGTAGCTTCCGCCGGCTATGATGATGGCGGTTCCAATCGTTGTAAAGACCAGTTCCCATACATGCCCGCTCATATCGTAAAGTCCCAAATGGTTCGGCAACAACTGCCCAACGGGTTCTGTACTGCCTCCACCCGGCACACCATAGTACCATGCCACCGCCCGGGTTGCTTCTTCATCGGTGTAGTCAGCGGTCGCACCACTCGCATAGTTGCCCGGTGTCCAATATCTTCCACCGACGAAGATCGAGCCGTCCGTGCTTTCCGTATCGTCTTTCCATCGGGCCGCCATCTCCCATTCGAGATGACTCGGCAGACGATAGCCGTTGGTGTCGGCCTGGATCGCCGCATCGACGACCGACCCGTTCGCATCTCTTGCATCCCGGATGACTTCGTGGCTTGCATCACGATAGACGGGGATGAGCCCTTGCATCTCCGAGAGGGCGTTCAACCAGACAATGACATCACGCCAGGAAACGTTTGTGACCGGCTCCAGTTTCGCGTCTGTCGGCGCACCGCCCACAACACCCCACATGCCTTCTTTCCCGGGGTTTTGGAAATGGTACCCGTTGGCTTCGGCCCAGACTCTCGTTTCATACCATAGTTCGTACGTCGTCGGCGTCGTCGCCATCCAGTAGCCGCCCGTCACGGTTTCTCTTCCCACATCGTCGGTGCCGGTCGGCATCGTATAGTCGGTATCCGACGCGCCGACTTGAACCATGGGAATAAGCGCTTGTGCTTGAGGATTCCTCACGAAACGGAAACCGAGGTAGTCGATGACGCCGTCGGGCGAACTACCTTCGAAGACATGACCGACTTGCATGTTACTCGCGAACCTGAGCAACCCGCCACCGCGGATGAGAACGGCATCGCTTCCCGTATAGGTCCACTCAAATACATTTCCACTCATATCGTAAATGCCCAAATGATTCGGCAACAACAGCCCGACCGCCTTCGTCTCGTTTCCTTCCGGGTCTCCATCATACCATGCCACGGCACGAGTCGCCGCTTCATCGATGGGATTGAACGCGGGACCGATCGCGCCGCTCGCATAGTTGCCCGGCGTCCAGTATCGCTCACCTACGAGTATGGAACCATGCGTGCTTTCCGTGTCGTTCTTCCAGCGCGCCGCCATTTCCCACTCATCGCTCGTCGGTAAGCGGTATCCGTCGTTGTCGGTTTGAATCGCCGCATCGACGACGGCGGCGTTTTGATTTCGCGAATCGCGAATGACTTGGTCATGCTCGTCGCGATAGACGGGGCTGAGCCCTTTCATTTCCGAGTAGGCGTTCAACCAGACGATGACATCGCGCCATGAAACTCTCGTGACCGGTTCTTGTCCCGCACTCGTCGGCGGTTGTCCGGTACTTCCATGCGACCCTTCTCGTCCTAAGTTGAAGAAGTGATAGCCGTTGGCTTCTCCCCAAATCCGGACTTCATACCATAACGCATAGGTCGTCGGCGTCGCCGCCATCCAATAACCACCTTCGACCGTTGCGGTTCCCGAATCGTCGATGCCGGTCGGAATCGTGTAGGTTTCGCCCGTTTCGCCGGCTTGAACCATCGGAATGGACACGTCCGGCGTTTCAGATGTATAGCTCGCCACTTTGATGAGATTGTACGCGGGCATCGTCGCCGGCAGCGTTTCCCATCCGTCGAAGGTGTACCCTTCTTTTTCCGGCGCTTCCGGTGGTACATGCGCACTCAAATCGGCACCGAACTGATAGCCGGTGCTCTGGATGATCGTCGTCCCGTCGCCTTCGTAGTAGATGAGTTGGTACGTATTGATCGCGTAGACCGCTTTCACCGTCAGTGGCTCGGTCACGTTCATGAAGTCGGTATCCCACTCGAGGAACGTGTGTCCTTCTTTGTTGTCGGGGGCTACCGGTGCAACGGCATCAGAGCCGTGATTGACTTCTCTTGTTTCAAGCACTGTATCGTCATGGTCGACGAACGTCACGGTGTGTGTCGTAACCGGGACGGTTTCGACGTCTCTCACAATGCGGAACCCGAGGATACTGAAAGTCCCGCTCGGATTTGTGTAAATATCTCCTACTTGCGTATTGCTGGCTACATGATTGTAGCTACCACCTCGGAGTCTTTGTGGTGAGCCGATTGTTGAAAACGTCCATTCCCAGACATTTCCACTCATATCGTAAAGTCCCAAATGGTTCGGCAACAACTGTCCGACGGGTTGTGTTTCTCCTCCGGAATTGACATTGTACCAAGCGACGGCTTGAGTCGCTACGGCGTTCAAGTAGTTGTCGGTCGCACCGCTCGCATAGTTGCCCGGTGTCCAGTATCGCTCGCCTACGAGGATGGAACCGTGCGTGCTTTCCGTATCGTCCTTCCAGCGCGCCGCCATTTCCCACTCATCGCTCGTCGGCAGGCGATATCCGTTGCGAGCGGTCTGGATGGCGTTATCGACTTCGGAGGCGTTTTCGTCTTTAGCGTTTTTGATGACCGCATCGTTTGCCGTTCGATAAACGGGGTCGAGTCCCGTCATTTCGGACAACGCATTTGTCCATACCGTCACATCACGGTGAGATACTTGTGTAACCGGTAATTCAGCATGTTCAGTTGGTGGCGCTCCGATGACGCCCTCGCTGCCTTCTCTCCCCTGGTTTTG
>SLPE01000030.1 GCA_007132145.1 Candidatus Izemoplasma sp. | reverse complement strand
CGCCCTCTCTGCGCAAAACCCTTCGGAACACGAGGTATCCACGCATATGCCGGTGTAGCACGCACCGTCTTCACAAAGAAGTGCGGCACCGACACCGCCACAGTCGGCGTGTTCGCTCAATTTTCTCGGAATCGCGACGGCTTTCGCTTTTTCATAGAGTTGATCGAATGTCATGGAATGACTCCTTTTCAAGGTGTTGTCGTTGACTATGCAGACGACTCGTTTAGCGCGTTGAGGATCTTCCGACAGCGTTCAGCGATGGTCTCGCTCGCTTCACCGGCATCGAAAAATCTTCCGAGGGTTTGAGGGGCTCCGATGACCATCGTGTTTTCCGAACGGCTATAGCGGACGGGATAGACGGGAATGTCGATGCCGGTCTTCTTTCGATACACCTTCGCGAGGAGGACGAACCCGGGCAAGAAACGCTCCGGCTTCTCTTGATAGCCTTCACTGGAGTCTTCGGGATAGATGAGTATCCGGCGGTTGTTCAAGAGCTGTTTCATGCTTTGGCGAACCGTCGATATGAGCCGAGTGTCCTCATATGAAGGTATGAGGTGCACGCTACGGTAAAGAAGACCTGAAAAGGGCGAAAACAGCGTCGCGAGAATCCACGAGCGCAAGGTTCCGTACTTGAGTTTTTGTTTGTAGAAGATGTGGAAGAGATAGTTCCACCGCGCCTTGATGCCTTCGGTCATGGCATGCGCCCCCCAAGGCATGAAGAAGACGGGCATGTACATCGTGTAGGTGATCGGTCCGCCCGCACCACTGTGGTTGGCGATGAAAATCGCTGGATTCTCTAGTTTAGCGGGCATTTGGATGAGCACCGGTTTCTTCTTGAACAGCTTGAACAACGCCTTCAAGAACCGGACCGGACTCCCGTGACGTAAAGGTTCCCCTCCAAGGTTGGCTGCCATACGAGCGTTCCTTTCTTCAGACGTGTGGCGGCTCCGCAAATCCATTATACCATGCTTGCCGCACGCGGTTGCGAGGTTCTTGCGGGGAGACGTGGCATTGTGTTACAATGACGTTGCGAGAAATCGGAAGAAAGAGGGACCTTTCATGAAAAAAGTGATGATTTTCAGTCTTTTACCGCTTTTTCTATGCCTGTTTTCAGCTTGTGAGAAGGCCGTCTCTCCGACGCCGGAAACGTCTCCTTCACCAGATGATCCCTCAATATCGCCTTCCCCCACCCTCGAGTCCCCTTCGGAAGACGACATCTGGCGGACGCCGTTTACCGATTCGCTCGACATCGATTTCGAGTACGAAGGACGCTCGTTTCTCGAAGACGGCATCGGTGAAGTCGAATTGTCCCGCTGCATCGATGGCGATACGGCGAGATTCACCGAAGATGGCGGCCTCAGTGACTACTCGGTCCGCTTTCTCGGAATCGACACCCCCGAAACCGGACGGAATCCCGAGCCGTGGGCGTACGCGGCCAGCGATCATGTATGCGATGCCTTGAGCAACGCCGATTCGATCGTCTTGGAATGGGATTTCTCTTCTTTGGCGAGAAAAGGGACCTATGGTCGTTATCTCGGTTTCGTGTGGGTGGACGGCAGGCTTCTCAACCTTGAACTGGTTGAACTGGCGTTTACGCATGCGACCGGTTTTTCACCGAAATACGGGGAAATCATGCATGCGGCGTGGCATGCGACGATGCCTTCGGGTCGACGTATCCATGGAGAACGCGATCCGGATTTCGATTACGGCGATTGACAGAGCCTCCGACATGAAGACAGCGGTTATCGCACCGCTGTCTTTTTTTGATTGGTTCAAAGGCTTTCGAGCAACTCGATGATGACGTGCAGCGGATGCCGATCGATTTTGTATCTGTCGATGGTGACATGCATTTTTTCGCGACGGTAGGCGAGTCGGATGTAGGGAGAGATGTCGTTCGCCTTGGAAAAGAGTCGCTCACCGTTGATGGTCGCACTCGCATGGGGGTTGAACACGAGTTGAATCCGGGTGTCGAGGGTCAGCGCTTTTTCGATGCCCGCTTCGACGGCGAGGTGTTCGTAAAGTTTTTCGTGCATGTAGATATCGAGATTTCGAGGGATCTCTCCGAAACGGTCTTTCATTTCATCCTTGAGCAAGATGAGGTCATGACTCGTTTTCACGTCGTTGATCCGTCGGTGGAAGGAGATCCGCAAGTCTTCTTCGTCGATATAGTCGGCAGGAATCGTCTTGTCGACCTCGAAGCGGATCGCCTGTTTCGCCTTTTCAAGCGCGATCGGGTCGATCGTCTTTTCGCCCTTCTCCTTGTCGATCTCTTCTTTGAGGATTTCCAAGAACAGGTGGATGCCGACGCTGTCGATGAATCCGGACTGCTCCGTCCCCAAGAGGTCGCCGGCTCCGCGGATGGCGAGGTCGCGAACCGCGATCTTGTATCCGCTGCCGAGTTCGGTGAATTCCTTGATGGCTCGCAGGCGTTTTTCCGCCTCTTCGGTCAGTTCCTTGTCCTTGTCGTACATCAAATAACTGTATGCGATCCTGTCGCTACGTCCGACCCTTCCACGAATCTGGTAGAGTTGTGCGAGCCCGAGGTTGTCGGCTTCGTGAATGATCAACGTGTTGGCGTTGGGGATGTCGATGCCGGTTTCGATGATCGTCGTCGAGACGAGGACATCGAATTCGCGGTCGAGAAACCGTTCGACGACATGTTCGAGTCTCGCGCGACTCATCTGCCCGTGCGCGAAGGCGATGCGGGCGTCGGGAACGAGCCTGCTCAAGGCGTCGCGGACGTTCTCGATCGTCTCGATCCGGTTGTAGAGATAGAAGATCTGCCCGTCACGCGCGAGTTCTCGTTCAATGGCATCCTTGACGACTTGGTCGTTTCGTGGCAAGACGTACGTTTGCACGGGAAGACGGTTTTTCGGCGGGGTTTCAAGAAGGCTCATCTCCTTGACGTTCGTCAAGGCCATCTGCATCGTCCGCGGAATCGGTGTCGCACTCAGACTCAAGACGTCGAGCGACACTTTCAAGGTCTTGATCTTCTCTTTGTGTTCGACACCGAAGCGCTGTTCTTCATCGATGATCAACAATCCGAGGTCACGGTATTGCACATCGGAAGAAAGGAGCCGGTGTGTTCCGAGCGCGATATCGACCGAGCCGTCCTTCAACCCTTTCAAAACCTCCCTCTGTTTCTCGGGGGGTACGAACCGGTTGAGGAGTTCACAACGGATTCCGTGTTTTTCAAGCCGGTTCTTGAACGTATGATAGTGTTGACGCGAAAGCACCGTCGTCGGGGCGAGATAGGCGACCTGTTTGTTGTCGAGGACGGCTTTCGCGGCCGCTCTCAAGGCGACTTCCGTCTTTCCGTAGCCGACGTCGCCGCAAATGAGGCGGTCCATAGGACGGGGCGATTGCATATCCGCTTCGACCGCTTCGATCGCCGCTTGTTGGTCTGGCGTCTCCTCATACTCGAAATCCGCCGCGAGCGTCGCGGCGAATCCGCTGTCTTCGCTGAAGGCGAACCCTTTCGCCTTTTCTCTGGCGGCGTAGAGTTTGATCAAGGCGTTCGCGATATCCTTGGTCCGTTTCCGAACGCGTTTTTTCGTCCGCTCCCACTCGCCGCTTCCGAGGCGGCTCAGTTTCGGGACGATGCCTTCGTGCGCTTCGTAGCGCTGGACGAGATGGATGTTCTCGACGGGGATGTAGAGCACGTCGTCACCACGGTATTGGATGACGACATAGTCGTTCGTATGTCCCGATATCCGCATCGTCTCGATGCCGCCGAAACGGCCGATGCCGTGTTCGTAATGGACGAGATGGTCCCCGGTGCGAAGCGCTTTGGCGTCGGTGAGTCTTTTCGTATCCTTGAAAACGCTCGCATACTTGACTTTCCGTTTTTTCGGCGTTTCGAAGACGGCGCGTTCGTTCAGGACGACGACATTGGCATCGAACCACTCGTAGGCGAGCGCGTTGTCACAGACGAGCGCGTTGATGCGATTCACGAATGGCTTGTCCGAGACGCCGAGAATTTTGATGTCGATATCGTCGGAGAAGGTGTCGTTGAAATGTTTGAGTCGTTCTTCGTCGTTCAATGTGACATAGACGGTACTATGACCCTCGTATTTCACGAGATCCTTCTTGAGTGCGTGGAGATTGCTTTGATACAGCGCGCCCTCCTTGGCGCGCAGCGGAAAGCTCCGCACGTCCGCATCCCTCTTCGGAAACGGGTTGAACCGGATTTCATTCGTATGGTGGATGCGGTCCGGTTCGGCGATGAAATCGAATCCCAACGCCGCGTAGTCTCCGACCTCGCTTTTCCAATCGCCGATATCCTCGGCGATACGCTCGATCGCCTTCTCGATCGAAGGCTTGTTGATGAAGAGCACGAGCGGGTCCTGCAAATGCTCGGACAATGTAGCCTGTCCGCAAGGAAGGAACGTCGTGTAACGATTCAACTTGTCTTGGTCTTCGTAGTTTCTCAGTGTTTCAAGCTCTCTTTCCACACGCGCTCTCGTTTCAGAAGAAAGCGAACGTTCTTCAATGATGCGCAAGACGTTTCGTCCGAGCGACTCGAGCGCTTCTTGTCCGTAGAAGAACTCATGACGGGTAAAGAGGGTGAACGCCTCGACTCTCTCCGTCGATCGTTGCGTGTTCACGTCGAAAGTCCGGATGCTTTCGATGTCTTCGTCGAAGAAATCGATGCGAACGGGACTTTCGGCGTCGCTCGGGAAGACGTCGACGATGCTTCCTCTGCGTGTGAATTCGCCACTTTTTTCGACAGTCGCCGAATCGACGTAGCCGAATCGGATCAATGTTTTGACGAACGCCTCGATGCCGACGGCGTCGCCTTCGGCATAAGTCTTTCTCGCGTCGAGATAGGCGTCTTTGGGCATCATCTTGCGGATGAATCCCGCCGGATGGGTGACGACGATCGATGTCGGGTTGTCCAAAAGATGCTTGATGGTGTTCAATCGTTCCGCTTTCAAGGTCTCACTCGCCGCGAGCATGTCCGTGGTGACGAAATCGTCTTGCGGATAGAAGAGGGCGCCGCCTCCGTTCTCTTTCATCGTCTCATACATCTTTTGTGCATGAAAGAGGTTGTTTTGGACGACGATGACGCCCCGATTCATGTCCATGGCGAAAAGTCGCGTCAAGACGATGTGCATCTCCTCGAAGCCCCCGGATATTTCAATGCATCGCTCGGTTTCGAGGGTTTCGAGTACCTCTCGCATGAACGGTGATTCGAGTAGATAGCGGTTGAGTCCTTTCATCGGTTGTCCTCCATGCGTTCAGGCGAACACCCGGGGTGAGGGGGGGTTCGCCTTTATTTCATGTCGCTACACGTTGCCTTTGCCTTTCGGCTTCAATTGTACCGGTTCATGAGTTCGAGAAACGGTGTCTTCTTCACGAACGCATGCAAGATGTCGCCTACGGTATCGAGCATCGCTTCGGCTTCGGGAATCTCTTCTTTGGAGAAATTCGACAACACATGGGCTTCGGACATGCCGGTCCGTGGTCTGCCGATGCCGATTCGCAGCCGTTTGAATCCTTCATCGGACAGGCTCGAAGCGATCGAGCGGATGCCTTTGTGACCGCCGTCGCCGCCCCCGTCCTTCAACCGCAGTTTGAACGGCGGAAGGTCGAGGTCGTCGTGGATGACCAAGATGTCTTCGGTCGCGATGTCGAAGTAGTCTTGCACAGAACGGACACTGATGCCCGAAAGGTTCATGTATGTCGTAGGTTTGAGGAAGACGACGTCGCCGACCTTGGCGATGTCACCTTGGAATTTCTTGTCTGATTTCAGTTTCGTCTTGACGACATGGGCGTAGTAGTCGATGCATATATGGCCGATGTTGTGTCGGGTCTTCCTATATTTCCGTCCCGGATTGCCGAGACCGACGACAAGTAACATGTCACTGTTTAGGACGGATGATGATGTACCGGTCGGGGTGTTCGCCTTCGGAAACCGTTTCGACATCGCGCCACTCGGCCAGTTTCGTGTGCACGATGCGTCGTTCATAGGCGTTCATCGGTGTGAGCTTGACGGCGATTTTCGTCCTTGCGACGTCTTTTGCCGTCTTCGTCGCGAGAATCTCGAGCTGTCGGCGTCGGTTTTCCCTGTAACCGCCGATGTCGACGAGAATCATCGCGTATTCTTCCGTGAACATGTTCAAGAGGTTCCGCAAATAGCTCTGGATGCCGTCGAGCGTCTTTCCGTTACGACCGATCAAGACCGGATTCTCATCGGTTTCGATGTGGTAGCCGATTTCGCCTTCTTCTCCGTGGCGCATCTCGATGGTCGCCTTGACGCCCATGTTCTTGAACAACGTTTCCAGGATTTCCATGCCGAGTTCGATGATGTCGACGTCGAGCGTCGCCTTGACATGGTAGTGCTTCTTGATGCCTAGGAGGCCTTTCTTCTCCGTCATCTCCAATGTGATGTACTCCGGATTGACACGGAATTCCTTCGTCGCTTCTTCAAGCGCTTCTTCTCGGGTGCGTGCTTCGAATTCGATGGTTTTCACATTCATCACCTAATTTAGAGTTTTCCTGTCGTTTTGAGTGCGGATGCTTTTTGCTTGCGTTCCATGACCCTGGCAATCGTCCGTTTGCGGTTGATGTAGGTTTGCAAGAATTGGAACAAGTTCCCGATGATCCAATAGAAGGCGATCCCGAGGTTCGTGTATGCGATGAAGACGAGCATCAACGTCATGAAGTACATCATGTATTTCATCGTCTTTTCGGTATTCTTCTGTTGTTCGGTCTGGAACTTCTTGTTTTGTAAGATGTCGGGTTTCTTCTGGGCGTACATCTGGAACAAGAACATCGTCGCCCCGACGATGACCGCCATCAGGATGAAGACGATGTTGTTTCCGATGTTCGCGAAGAACGGCTCCGCCGGCACATCGGTGAAATCCGTCCATGGCGTGAACCCGAAGTTCAAGTCCTGGTAACGATGCGTCAACGGCAACCGCCTGACGGTTTGATACATCGCGATGAAGATGGGCATTTGAAAAACCGGCAAAAGGCAGCCGAGGGGGTTGACCCCGTACTCCTTGTAGACCCGCATCGTCTCTTGTTGCAACATTTGCTGGCTTTGCGGATCCTTGCGTCCCATGTATTTCTGTTTGATTTTGTCGATTTCCGGTTGGGCAAGCGTCATGTTCGTGCTGAGTGCCGTCGTCTTCGAATAGATCGGCCATCCGACAATCCGGATGAGCAACGTGATGACGAACAACCCGACGATGTAGTACCCCCCGGCGAGTCGACTCGTGGCATGAATCAGATCGGCGACGGCGCCGACGATCCATTGCATCCATCCGAAACCGAGACGCTCACCATCGACGACGGTATACGTCGCGCTTGCGTCTTCGCTTACGTGCAACGTCCAGGCATCGGTGCCTTCACCGAAATCCCAGTTCGAGACGACATTGTCCCCGAACTCGAGCGTCTCGAGGTCTTCGGCGAGATGCAAATCGGCGACATCTCCATCATAAGGACGTATCCGAACCGATTCGAAAGCGACATCGGTCGCGACCGCTTCGGCACCGACCTTCCCGAGTTCGAAGATGAGGACGGCATCTTCTAGCGTCTCTTCAGCAGAAAGATGTACAAAATAGTTCGTCGTCGTCGGTGTCAACGTGACAACGTCGCTCACGATGTCCGTCACCGCTTCAACATCGCCTTCCACGGTCCCGATTCGAACCCGCATCTCCCTCGCGGCGGCTGCACGGGCGCTGAAGGTGAGCACATAGTCTTGTCCCGCTTGCAGACGGACATCCGTCTGCAAGAGTTGTACGGTTTCCGGTTCCTCACCCGGTTCTTCGACCGTGACGACGAGTCTCGCGCCGCTTTCATAGCCGATTGCCCGGTTGTAATGCTCGGTTTCGCAGCCGGATAAGAAGACCGCGAACACCGCCATGGTCGCAAACAGGATCATTTTCCATCGTTTCAACATACTTTCACCCCGGTCAATTGATGTTTTTCCAAAAGTTTCATCAAGTCCGCCCGCATCGTCTGAAAATCGATGTCTGCGGCTTTCTTGTTCACGATGACGAAGATGTCATAGTCTTCTCGGATGTCCGCTTCCCGCACGATGGCACGAACCCTTCTCTTGAGTCGGTTGCGCGCGTGTGCCTTGCCGCAAGCTTTCGGTGTGCTGACAGCGAAGCGGAAATGTCCAATGGCCTCGTTAGGCTTTTTATAACATGAAAAATAAGGACTTCGCACTTTGTCCCCGTGTCGGATGATCGTTTCGATCTCATCGTTCTTCTTCACGCGATACGCTTTTTTCAACGAACGCCCTCCAAGAATAAGAAAAACACCTGAAAACATCGATCTTCAGGTGTTTGCAGGTGTGATCAATGGTTGTCTCCCGCATTACGCGGAAAGCGTTTTACGACCCTTTTGTCTTCTGCGGGCAAGAATTCGGCGCCCTGCCGGCGTCGCCATGCGTTGACGGAAGCCGTGGTTCTTCTTGCGTTTGCGTTTACTTGGTTGAAAGGTCCTTTTCACGTGCGGCACCTCCTCGTGTGTAGGAAAAATCCACGCTTTACAATTATATATAATATCGCCTGCGCTGTCAACACTAATATGAAAGGGATTATTTCCCCGTTGCCGGAAAAGGCCCCTTAACACATCGTCAGCGCCGTATTTGTCAACTTGCGACGGGACGTTGTGAGCGCCTGAAACCAAGCGCCAGCAACGTCCCGAATGTTTGGTTCCCCGATGATGCCTTTCTTACTCGTACTTCTCTACATACAGTTCATACGGTCCTTCTTCAAATGCATCAAAACCGGATACGAAGAGCGTATAGTCTCCCGGCTCCAAATAGCGTGTGATCAAGAAATTCCAGTCGTCGCCGGACATGTCGTCGTAGGCGATTCTAGAATCTCCATCATACAGTACCCCGACGGTATCGAGGTCGGACTCCGTCCAGATCCAATAGATTCCCGCCTCGTCGATTACCAAGACATGCTCGTGTTCCTCGCCTTCGTCCAAGTCATCGGTCAAGTACGGTTGCGCATCCGGGAAGACCTCCCGCGGTCCTGTCTCGACAGGTTCGTCTCCTTCATCGATGTAATCGTCGAACGAGGGCAATTCGATGACGGTCGTCCCGATGTCGGAAATCGTAATCGTCGAAGTGTACACTTCCCCGTTATTCTCCTCGCCGTAGGAAGAATGAATGGTGAAGATGATGTCTCCGTTGTCGAGTGTCACGGTGACGGATTCGACTTCTTCGTTATCGTCGTCCCCGAAAAAATCGGCGAAGTGTTGAGGCTTCAAGGTGTAGCTTCCGTTTTCATGCACGAACCAGGCCGCGTTGAAGTCGGCTTCTTCGAAGCCCCATTCTTCGACGGGTTCATCGACATCGACTTCTCGGATCCACGGTCCTGTAACTTCGTAACGTGTATAGGATACGAGCAGGCCTTCTTCTTCGACAATGTACTGGATTTCCATGAAGAGGTATGGCAAGTCGGTCATTCCGAAAAACCACATTTCGCTGTAATAGCTGACCCCGTCGCTCATCATGATATAGGTAATCTCACCGAAAACCGGTACCGTCATCAGCGTCGTCGCGGTGAAATTGTCTTGATGTCTGAAACTGTCGAACGCGGCGGCGAGTGCGGGGTTG
>SLPE01000047.1 GCA_007132145.1 Candidatus Izemoplasma sp. | reverse complement strand
GGATTCCGGCACTCAAAGAGGTTATCGCCCTCATGACGGATGCGGTTTGCCGCATCTCTCGGAAGGAGCTTCGGCCGGGTCATCACGTTTGTTCGCAGCATACACAAACTCTCTTGGCTTCAAACCCGCCTACTCGTCTTCGTCTTCGATGGGATGGATACACCCGTATTATATCTTTTTCATCGGACGAATGCAATCGTCATGATTCATTCCTCATCCAGAAAATCGTAAGGGGTCTTGCCACGGGTATCTTCACCGAGCGTCTTGAAGGGAATCTCTTCATCGTCGATGACGACTGTCGACGGACCCTTTTCGAGGTCCGCTTCTTCGGAACGGTCGTTTCGCGAGCTCGGCTGTAGGCCTTCAAGCCTTTCCCTCAGTGTCGTCCGTCGACCCTCTTCGAGGCGTTCGATGGCGTACTTGAGTCGGTGGGTCTGTCCGAAAATGACGAGTTTCTCCTTCGCCCGCGTCATGCCGGTATAGAGCAACTTGCGCCGCAACATGATGCTGTAGGCGCTGAAGACGGGCAGGATGACGACGGGGTATTCGCTCCCTTGCGCCTTGTGTACGCTCATCGCGTAGGCATGGGTGATGTTCACGAGATCCTTTTGTCCGTAGGTGACGCGCGCATCGAGGAACTCGACGACGACGCCGTCTTCATCGATGGCGACGACACGCCCCTGATCCCCGTTCATGACGCCGTCTTCGACTTGATTGGCGAGTTGAAGGATCTTGTCGTTCAACTTGAACGTACGGTTCCCGTGGATGCGGGTCTTGTCGTTGCGGGTATTGTACGTCTCTTGCAAGAAACGGTTCGTTTCGTCGATGCCGAGCGGTCCCTTGTACATCGGGACGAGTACTTGGATATCGTTGAGAAGGTCATACCCTCGCTCGATGAAATAGTCGATCATGCGTTTGAGTCTCGGCTGGAAATTGTCCGGTGTCTCGGCGACGACATAACAGTCGTCATGGTGTTCGTCGAGTCGCGAAGGCAACCGACCTTGTCGGATGGCGTTGGCGAGCGCGACGATGTTGGAATCTTGCGCCTGTCTGTGAATGTAGTCGAGCTCGACGACGGGGAGCCTGCCCGCTTCGATGAGGTCTTTGAACACTTGACCGGGGCCGACGCTGGGTAACTGTGCGTCGTCGCCGACGAGAACGACATTGGCATAATCGGGCAGACTTTGCAAGAGTTGTCCGGCAAGATGGATATCGATCATCGACGCTTCGTCGACGATGAAGAGGTTGCCTTCGACCGGATGCGCCTTGTCGTGTTGAAAAGACCCGTCGAAGCCGTAACCGAGGAAACGGTGAATCGTCGTCGCATGAAAACCCGTCGCTTCCTTCATGCGCTTCGCGGCGCGTCCCGTCGGGGCGACGAGATGGATGAGACTGAAGGCATCGTCTGTCGGTCTTTCGAGATCGTGGTAGCGGTGATAGACGTCGACGAGCCCCTTGATGACCGTCGTCTTGCCCGTTCCCGGTCCGCCGGTCACGATCAGGACACGATGCTTGAGTGCATCGATGACGGCTTGTTTCTGCTTGGCGGTGTAGCGGATGCCTTCCGCCGATTCGAACGCCGTGATCAAGCGCCGGACCCTTGTTTCATCGACCGCTTGCGGCGTTTCATGGAGCCGCGTCAGTTTTGCCGCGATCTCTTGTTCGGCCACGACGACGCTTTTCAAACTGAGACGGTCGTCTTCACGAACGAAGAGCCCCACGCGGACGAGACGTTCGACATGGTCCTCGAGCGTCTCCGTCTCGAGGGCGACGTCGTCGCTTTCGAGCGAGCAGCGCACCTTTTCGATGAACGTGTCGTACGACACGTAGGTATGCCCTTCCCCCAAGGCGTCGGACTTGAACAGATGAACGATGAATGCGCGGATGCGGCGAGGATCGTTCTCGGCGATGCCGAGTTTTCCGGCGATCGCATCGGCGCGTTCGAACCCGATGCCGTCGACATCTTCAATCATGCGATAGGGGTTGTCTTCGACCAAGGACACCGTTTCGTCGCCGTAGACACGGATGATGCGCATCGCCATCTTCGCGGAAATGCCGTGTCCGTACAATCTCACGAGCGTATGTTCTACGGCTTTGTGTTTTTGCAGCCCCTCTTTCAGTGTCTTCTTCACCTTGGCGCTCATTCCCGTGACATCGTCGAGAACGCTTCCGTCGGCGACGATTCTTTCGATCGCCTCGACGCCGAGCGCGTCGACGACACGTTCGGCGGTCTTTTCGCCGACGCCTTTGAAGAAGTCGCTCGACAAGTACTCGATCACGCCTTCGCGATTCGTCGTTCCCGCACGTTCGAAACGTTTCGCGCTGAATTGTTCGCCATACGTCGGGTGCACCGTCATCTCCCCGTAAAATCTTACTATCTCGTTTTTCGCGGGACGGGGAAAATGACCGGTGACCGTCAGGATGCCCTTGAGGGCTTCGCCGAAAAGGCCGGTCGTGATGTCGGAAGATTCGACATCGATCTTGATCACACCGTAATGGTCGTCTTCGTTGTAGTAAGTGATGCGGGTGATGACGCCTTCGACATAGTTCATGGCTTCACCTCAACGTCATTATAGCATACCGACCGCTGAGCGGATTTGAGATAATTTCGAAAAAAAGGGACACCGGAAAAACGGCATCCCGTATAGCGGGCTCGAAGGCTCTTCGAAAACGTACATGAAAACGCCATGTCGAGCACGCTCGACAACCGGACGTTGAGACCATCGCCTTGGAAGGCGGAAGGGGCCCTTCGACACGGGAAGGGTCAGTTCATCAAGTCGTCGGGGTCGTCGGGCGCTTCCGTGACATAAAGCGTGCCGTCGATTTCGATGACCGCGTAGCGCGGTACGCCGTCTTCGAGGATCAACCACACCCAATCGGCGAGTTCTTCGACGGTGTAATCGACTTCGCTTTCGATGTCGACGAGACTGTCTTCGCTTTCGCTGAAGACGTAGTCGCCGATTTCGACCGAGCCGTCTATCTCCGTGAGCAGGTCGACGGGAAGTTCATCGAGCGCATCGCCGACATCGAACGAGAAATCGAGGGTGAAAGGCACCTTGACACCGATCGAACTGCGGTAATAGACCCGTGTGATGACGTAGGACGTCGCGATCGGGATGTCTTCGAGCGCATACCAGTCGTCCCCTTGGTCGATGAGGTCGAGGTCGTCACCGTTGAGGACGAGACTTTCGATGACCTGGTCGTCGGCGTCACTCGTGATTTTGAGGTAGATGGTCTGATTCGGCATGTCGATCGCGTAATCCTCGAGTTCGATCGAGGCGGCGCGTTCGATCTCTTGTTGAATCATGTCGCAACCGGACAAGGCGAAGGCGGCGGTGAGCAAGGCAACGAAACTGAAGAGTCTTTTCATGTTCATCACTCCAATCGTTTTCTCCTAGTTCCATGATACCATGTGTGAAGCCTTTTACAAAACGCATGCGGGTTTTCGAATAAGGAAGACGGTTGAAGAAAAAACCGTGACGACGGAATCCGTCCGGATTCCTTGCGTCACAGTCCTTTCAGAGCCTGTTCGATGTCGGCCGTTTCCTTGAGGATGTCCTCGCTCAAGTTCTCGGCGCCGTCTTCGGTGACGAGGATGTCGTCTTCGATACGGATGCCGATGCCTTCTTCGGCGACATAGAGACCGGGTTCGACGGTCAGGACCATGCCCGGTTCGAAGGGGATGTGGTTGATGCCGACGTCGTGGACGTCGAGACCGAGGAAGTGACCGATCGAATGGTAGTAATAACGGGTGATGTCGGCTTCATTTTCAATCAAACCGATACGTTTGGCCTCTTCGGCCAACCTTCTTTTCACGAAGGCGTTGAGTTCATGCCACGTCATGCCCGGAGCGATGATCGCGATCGTTTCCTTGTTCACGGTGAGGACGATGTCGTAAAGCTCCTTTTGACGCGGTGAGAACGTCCCGCTCACGGGATAGGTGCGGCTGATGTCGCCGGCGTAGTTGTCATGGAGGGCGCCGAAGTCGAGCAAGACGAGCCTGCCTTTTTCCAAGACGTCGCGCTTCGTGACATAATGGAGGACGGTGGCGTTCTTCCCGCAAGCCACGACCGTTTCGAAAGCGCAGCCTTCGCTGCCTTCGAGGGCGATGGCGTGATGGAGGTCCGCGGCGAGTTCGTACTCGTGCGTGCGCTCCGAAAGACGGGCCATCGCGGTGTCGAGTCCCTTTTTGGTCATCGCGACCGCTTTGCGGATCTTCTCGATCTCGTAAGGCGTCTTCACCATCCTGAGCATGGACAGGTGCTTGTTGATGTTGGCGATGCGGAGCTCGGGATAGTTCTTGATGATCGTTCGCGCCTTCGAAAGCGCAGCCGGCGTCGTGTTGAAGCCGGTATGGTACAGATCGAGATAGAGCGTATCCGGCGGCGTTGAAAGATTCGAACGTGCGTAGTTCATCAATGTGTTGAAGGCGGCTTCGAATCCGTCGAGATAGCGGATGTCCTCGACGGGGATGCCGCTGCAAGCGGACGCTTCGTCCTTCTCCATGCGGGCGCCTTCCCATTTGGCGTGGAGTTCGTTGTTCCTTTCGATGAACAACGTCGTCTTCACGACGTCTTCCCGCTTGTGGAACATCAGCACCATGTCGGGTTCATCGAGATTCGTCAAATAGAAGAAATTGCGCTGGGGCGCATACGTATGGTATTGATCATGCGTCTTGTGCTGCGCGTTGCCGGAAAAGAAGACGGCGATCGAATCGTTTTCCATCCGTTCGATCAAGCGTTGTCTCGCGTATGTCGCGTGTTGTTTCATGTCCATCACCTCAATCGGTATTATATCACGCCTTCGGCAAAATGACAGTGAATCGCAGAAAAAAGCCGACGCTTGACTGCGCCGGCTCGGGATTTCATGCATTGAACAGGTGTTTGACGGTTCTGAGCATCTGTGCGACGTATCCCATTTCGTTATCGTACCAGGCGATGACTTTGACGAGTTGCTTGCCGTCGGTGTCCATGACCGTCGTCGCTTGGGCATCGAAGAGAGAACCGTATGTCGTGCCGATGATGTCGCTTGAGACGACCGGGTCTTCTGTGTACCCGAGCGTTTCGTCGGCGACCTGCTTAATCGCGTCGTTGACGCTTTCCTTAGTGACTTTCTTTTCGAGTTCGACGACGAGGTCCACGGCGGAACCCGTAATCGTCGGGACACGCAAAGCGATGCCGTCGAGCTTACCGTTGAGATGCGGGAGCACGAGGCCGACCGCCGCCGCCGCACCGGTCGTCGTCGGGACGATGTTGGCAGCCGCCGCGCGGGCGCGTCGGGCATGGATGCCTTTCGCATGCGGACCGTCGAGGGTGTTCTGGTCATTCGTGTAGGCGTGGATCGTCGTCATGAAGCCGCGTTTGACGCCGAATGCGTCATCGAGCGCTTTGACGACGGGTGCGAGACAGTTCGTCGTGCAACTCGCACCGCTGACGATCTGCTCATCTCCTTGCAAGACGTCGTGGTTGACGCCGTAGACGACGGTTTTCATGTCGCCTTTCCCGGGCGCGCTGATCATGACGTGTTTGGCACCGGCATCGATGTGTTTCATCGCGAGGTCCTTCTTGGTGAAGAACCCGGTGCACTCGAGGACGGCGTCGACGCCCAAAGAAGCCCAAGGCAAGTTCGCGGGATCCTTTTCTGCGAACACGCTGATGCGACGGCCGTCGACGATGACGGCGTCGTCGTCATGTGAAATCGCATCGACTTTGTAAGATCCTTGCGCGGTGTCGTACTTGAGAAGATACGCGAGTGTTTCGGCGTCGGTGAGGTCGTTGATCGCGACGATTTCGAAATCGTCCTCACCGTGCACCAGACGGAAAGCGAGTCGACCGATCCGGCCGAATCCGTTGATGGCTATTTTTATTTTTCCCATATCCTTTGAATCCTCCTTGTGATTTATCCGTTCAGCCCCATTATAGACAATGGGCGAAAAAAACTCAATGTGAAAACGCTTGCCGTGTCGTGTTTTCATGAAAAACCCGAATCGATGTCGACCCGGGTCTACATTCACGCTTGTTTTTCTTTGGCTTCTTTTTCTCGCATTTCCGCGAAATACTTATCGACGGCATGGACATAATCGCAATCTTCACCTTGGTCGCACGTCGTGCACATGATGATCTCACGAAGTCTTTTAGGGATGAAAGCACGGATGTCGTCTTCATTGTAGCCGACTTGCATCTTCCGGTCGTCGATGATGATCGGGCGGCGCAAGACGCTCGGATTGTCGATGATGAACTCGACGAGTTCGTTCATCGTCATCTCGTCGAGGTCGAGGTCGTTTTCCTGGAACACTTTCGAACGTGTGGAAATGATGTCGTCGAACCCGCTGTCGGTGTGTTTGAGCATATCCATGATGTCTTCGCGTGTCAGTTTGAGGTTGAAGATGTTCTTTTCACGGTATTCGAGCCGGTGTTCGTCGAACCATTTCTTCGCTTTTCGGCAAGAAGAGCAACTAGGCGTCGTGTAGATGTGTATCATAGGTTTCCCTCCTTCATGCGATACAACTTTCGTACGACTTAATTATAACATAATTTAGAATTATTGTATACACCTATCCGAGGGTTTCTCAAAGTTTCGGACCGCGTTGCGTATTGTGTGATATAATGGGCTCAGAACGATATGGGAGTGATTCGATGCACTGGGATTTGACACGTCTTTACAAAGATTTGGACGCTTGGGAAAAAGATTACAAGATCATCGAGGAGACCATCGGCGACATCGGTTCGTTCAAAGGGAGACTCGACGATTTCGAAACGTTCCGCGACTATTTCCTCAAACAGCGAGAGGCGACTGTGCGTATGCATAAACTCTATCAATACGCCAGCCTGAAAAGCCATCTGAACACGAAAAACGTCGAAAACGCAGCCCGTGTACAGAAGGTTGGCCACTTGCTCAACGAAATCACGAAAGCGACGGCCTTTGAAGCACCGGAATTGATTGCGCTCGGCAAGGACAAGGTCATGTCTTTCATCGAACGCGACGACGCGCTCGGAGAGTATCGTTTCCGGATGGAGAAGCTCTTCCATCAACAAGAACACGTCCTCGACGGAAAGAGCGAACAACTGCTTTCGAACTACGGGCTGCTCTCGCGGCAGGGACAAGAAATCTACAACGCGCTCGCCGTTGCGGACAACACCTCGCAAAAGGTGACGCTCAAAGACGGTCGCGAACAGACCGTCACCCACGGCAATTACCGCAGTCTGCTCGCCGACCTCGAAGACGCCGACGACCGCGAGACGGTCTTCAAGGCGGTCTTCTCCCATTACGAACGGCACAAGCATACGTACGCACAAATCTACAACACCGTTTTGCAAGCGGACATCGCGCGCATGCGTTCACGCGGCTACGCCGATACGCTCACTTCGTACTTGTTCTCCAACAAGATCGACACCGCGGTCTATCACAATCTCGTCGCCGCCGCGAAGGCGGGTGCGAAGGAGATTCAACGGTATTACGCCATCCGCAAACGGGTGTTGGGCCTCAAGGAGCATCGGACGTTCGATCGTTTCATGCCGCTTGCGACGAGCAAGAGCAAATTTTCCTACGATGAAGCGAAAGCGTTGTTCTTCAAGGCCGTCGACCACTTGGGAGACGATTTTGTCGCCAAAGCGAAAGACGCCCTTCAAGACGGTTATGTCGACGTCTTCGAACAAGACGGAAAAGTCACCGGCGCGTACTCTTGGGGCGCGTTGAACGAACACCCCTACATCCTTCTCAACTACGACGAGACGCTCAACAGCGTCCACACCGTCGCGCATGAAGCCGGCCATTCGATGCATTCCCTTTTCGCGAGCGAAGCGCAACCGGTCACGACTCAGCAATACACCATTTTCGTTGCCGAAATCGCGTCGACGTTCAACGAGCACGTCCTGCTCGATCATTTCATCAAGACGAATACGGGCACGAAGGAAGACCGGGTCGTCTTGTTGCAACAAGCGATCGACGACATTCTCGGCACCTTCTACCGGCAGACGTTGTTCGCGGCCTATGAACTGAAGGCCCACGAACTCGCGGAGAAAGGAACCCCGATCACGTACGAGACCCTATCCGGCATCATGGTCGACCTGTACAAGACGTTCTATGACATCGACATTGTGAAAGAACCCGGCAAAGCGCATGTATGGGCATACATCCCTCATCTTTTCAATACGCCTTATTACGTCTATCAATACGCGACGAGTTTCGCCGCGAGTCTGAAGATGTACGAAATGGTGAAAGCCGATGTCGCGAACGTCGAAAAGCACATCCGTCTCATGAAGGCGGGCGGCGACGATTTCCCCGTCGAACAAGTCGGCAAGGCCGGCATCGATTTACGTGCGGAAAACGCCTTTCACGCCGTCGGCACGAGATTGAAGACGTTGATCGACGAATTGGAACTTGCATTGAAGGCATGATTCGGGTATGATGTTAGTAACACGATGAATGGAAAGAGTACCCCGCGAAGCGCATAGCGAGTCCGGAAACGGTGAAAGCCGGACAAGTCGCGGGCGAATGGATCCAGGAGTGGTGCCAATCCCATCCGGTCGTCCACCGTTATCCGGTCATGAAGAAGCGTAAGCTTGAATTAAGGTGGTACCGCGGTCATTCGCCCTTAGCATGTCTAAGGGCGTTTTTCATTCTTAAGGAGGTCAGCATCATGGAACGTATCGTATCCGGCATACAACCGACGGGGCAACTCAACATCGGCACCTATCTCGGCAGCATCAAGAACTTCGTTCGGTTGCAAAAGAAACACCGCGACGCGCGGTTCTTCTTGTTCATCGCGGATTTACACGCGATTACAGTCCCGCAAGAACGCGCAAAACTGAAAAAGACGATCAAGGAACTCGCAGCCCTTTATCTCGCCTGTGGTTTGAAGAAGGACAATCTCGTCTTGTTCGTCCAATCGGAAGTTCCGCAGCACAGTGAAATCGCACACATCTTGCAATGTCACAGTTACATCGGCGAACTCGAACGGATGACGCAATACAAAGATAAAGCGCGAAAGCAGACCGCCGGTGTGAGTGCGGCCTTGTTCACCTATCCGGTCTTGATGGCCGGAGACATTCTCCTTTACGATGCGGATTACGTTCCCGTCGGCGAGGACCAATTGCAACATCTCGAATTGACACGGGACGTCGCGAACCGTATGAACAATCGCTACGGCAACGTCTTCGTCGTTCCGAAACCGCTGCTTCCCGAAGTGGGCGAGCGTATCATGAGTTTGACCGAGCCGGACAAGAAAATGAGCAAATCCGACGACAACGTCAAATCGAAAGTCTTATTGCTGGATGATGAAAACATCATTCGGAAACGAATCATGTCGGCGGTGACGGACAGCGATCCCACCGTCCGTTTCGATAAACGTACAAAACCCGGCATCAGCAATCTCCTGACGATTTTCAGCGCTTTACGCGGGTGTTCACTCGAGTCGATGGAAGCGACGTATCGCGACGCCTCTTATCAGCAACTCAAAAGCGATCTTGCCGATGAGCTCATCAAAGAACTGAAGGAGATTCAAAGTCGTTATCATACCATCCTCGCAAGTAACGAGCTCGACGAATTCCTCGATGCGGGGAGAGATGAAGCGATTCGCATCGCATCGCGGAAAATCACGAAAATGC
>SLPE01000058.1 GCA_007132145.1 Candidatus Izemoplasma sp. | reverse complement strand
TCTTCGACGTCGCGGTCTTCGATGACGAGAGTGTTCTTCGGCATCGTCATGAACTCGGCGTCGTCGACGGTGATGACGTTGAAGAGCGTACTGACGGCGTTGGCGACGACCATGGCGCCGAAAAAGAAGGCGAGGTAGACGATGCGTCTACCGAAAGGTGCCGTCAGCAATGAAGACAGCGTTTGCCTGACAATTGTCGCGACATCGTAGACCGGGTTCTTAAAACGCTTCTTCTTCGGCTTTTCCAGCGGTTTCAGCGTCACGGCGGGTACTGTCTCTTCACTTTCGGCTCGGTCGGCTTCCGAGGCGTCGAGGAGGTGGACTTCGCTTTGCTTGTCGAGGACGACGACCTTTTTGAGCGGTTGCTTGCGAATGCCGATGTAGAGCGTGCCGTTTTTGTGGACGAGTCGGATGTCCGCATCTTCTTCGAGGGCGACGTCGCCGTAGTAGGTGATCCGCTCGCCTAAAGTCTCCTTGACCGGGAGGTCACGCAAGTAGATATCGGTATCTCGGGTGTGGCGATAGGCGGAGGATGTCTCCGGTTCGACGTCGTCGATGATGCGCCCGTCCTCGATTTCGATGATGCGGTCTGCGAAATGGTTGGCCAGGTCGCGTTCATGGGTGACGAGGACGACGAGTTTCGTCTGTGCGATGTGACGGAGGATGTTCATGATGTCGAACGTGTTCTTGCTGTCGAGGTTGCCGGTCGGTTCGTCCGCGAGCAGGACGGCCGGGTCTTTGGCGAGGGCGCGGGCGATCGCGACGCGTTGTTGTTGCCCGCCGGAGAGTTGCGATGCGACACGCGGCGCATATTTGTGCATGCGCACCGCTTCGAGGACGTGTGCGGTGCGGTTTTCGATGATCGTCTGATCTTCGATACCGATCATTCTCAAAGTGAGGGCGATGTTGTCTTGAACGGTCCTGTCTTCGAGAAGATAGTAGTTTTGGAAGACCATGCCGATGTGTTCGCTGCGCAAGAGGTCGAAGACGCGGGTGCAGTACTTGTCCAAGACGACATCGCCGATTTTCACCGTTCCGGAATCGGCGGCGTCCATGCCGCTCATGATGTTGAGAAGCGTCGTCTTCCCGCTGCCGGAAGCGCCGACGAGGGCGATGAGCCCTTGTTCGGGCAAGGTCAGGTCGATGTCTTTGAGGACATGGAGTTCATTGCGACGTTTTTTCCTGTAGCGCTTGTCGATGTTCAGCAGTCGGATCATATCATTCACCCGCCCCGCTCTTGAGTGTCGAGATGACGCTTTCGGTGAACAGTTTCCGGTTGAAGCGCATCGCGAGCAACCAGCCGATGCTGAGCATGAGCGCGATGATGAAAAGATAGTTGCCGACCGTGTAGTAACGCAAAGCGTCCGGCAACCATGAAATCGTCAAGGTATCGAGGGCGAAGACGGCATAGGCGAGAACGAACGCGAGTGCGAAGACGATGAGCATTTCGAAGATCGTGATATGGTGAAGGTCCGCTCTCGTCGCGCCGATCGAACGGTAAATGACGAACTCTTTCGTACGGGCGCGCATGATGCTGCGCAAACTGACATAAGCGATGAAATACATGACGACGAAGAGCAAGAACAGACCGATGAACAACCAGAGCATCACGAATGTCTGCATGTCGAAATCGTCGGTGTAGCTTGCGGGATAGACGCTATGGTAGCGCTCCGCATCGAGCGCCTCGGCGACGCGGGCGGCGTCGAAAGCGTCGGTGACGATCAATGCCGCTTGTTTCGTCTCGACGGAGAAAAGCGTTTCGAACGTCTCGGGATGCACGACGAGGACGAGTAGGCCGCGGGCGACTTCGTCGTAGACGTGAGACACGGTCAAATCGACATGAACGGGATGTTGCGGCGAAAAGGGATGTTCGAGGTGGACGCGCAAGACCTCGCCGGGGACGGGGCCGTTGTCGACCATGACGATGAGGTCGTTCTTACCGAGTCCTTCGTCGGTGGTGATGATGAAACTATCACGGCGGACGTCGTCGAGAAAGATGCGAGTGTCGTACATGAGGCTGTGGAACTGCACGAAAGGGTCGTCGAAGAATGACGGCGATACGTGGAGATTCCCGCTGCGACTCGCCGCGACGCCGGCGACGGTGAACGTGTATGTGGTCGGTTCGAGGAAATCCGCTTGCTCTTGGGGCATGTCGGGTTGACGGAACCAGTATCCGTGCCTGAGGGTGACGCTCACTTCGTCATCGACGCTGTAACCCGAGCCGCTGGGGACAATGATTTCATCAGCCATCGTGGGAAGACGTCCGGTTTCAAGGTCGCTGTCCTTGAGAATCGTATGTGGCATCAGTCCGAAATCACGGTATTGACCGCGGATGTTGACGGTGAGTTCCAACGCCGGATCGAAGGGGATGACGGTCATCACCCGATCGAGCGCGGCGAAGTCTTCGAGTTCGTCTTCGGTGAAAGACGAGGCATCGTTTTTCAAGACGATCAGCCGGGACGGCGAGAGGTTGGAGAAAAAGGGATGATAGCCGGCGCGAGGGGTATGTTCGGCCTGAACGTAAGCCCCGTAGGCGAGAGAGAAGATGAAGACGACCGTCATCGCGATCAACAATTGGAGTACGAGGCGTTTCGGCGCCGACACGAGGTTTCGCCACGCTGTTCGCCATTTTTCGACGAGCGACATCGTCCCCGGGGGATCGACGGCCTTCACCGGGGTTGTATCGGTCTCTTTCAAGACGCGGTCTTCTACGATTTCGCCATCGAAGAGGCGAATGCGGCGTGTCGCATGTTCCTCGACGGCCTTTGCGTCGTGCGTCACCATGATGACGAGGCGGTCTTTGCTGATGTCTTCGAGGAGACGGATGATGTTTTGCCCGCTCGCTTTGTCGAGGTTGCCGGTCGGTTCGTCGGCGACGATGATAGGCGCCCCTTTGGCGAGGGCGCGGGCGATGGCGACGCGTTGTTTCTCACCGCCGGAAAGCGTGCTCGAGCGTTGTTTGCTGACGCCGGCGAGACCGACGCGCTCGATGAGCGATAACGCCCGGCGCTTCCGTTCTTCTTTCCCCCACCCTTGCACGGCGAGGACGGATTCTACGTTTTGCAAGACGGTGTAGGCGTCGATGATGTTGTAGTCTTGAAAGACGTTGCCGATCATCTCGCGACGGTAGCGTTCCCAGTCGTTTGAGGCATAGTAGCTGCTTTCTTCGCCGTTGATGTAGAATTCGCCTTCTTCGTAAGTGTCGAGGCCGCTGATGACGTTGAGCAAAGTGCTCTTTCCCGAGCCGCTTTCACCGGTCACGACGACAAATTCGCCGCTCTTGAGGGTGAGCGACACGCGCCTGAGCGCCTGGACGACACTCGTCTTCGTACGGTAGTATTTCGAGACAGATTCGAGTTTGAGCATCGGTATCCCTCTTTTCATCAGTCACATTATAGCATGTGCTGGAGATTTGCGCATGAAAAAAGATGTCACTTCTTCATGATCGAGTGACATCTTCTCGATGGACAGGAAAAACGGCTTATGTGAAGGTTTTCCGACCGCGACGGTGCAGTTCGACGACGCAGAACGATGCGACGTCGGCGGCGTATTGTTTCGGGCCGAAACCGGCGTCGTAGCCGAGTTCTTTGGCAAGCGCGTGGTTGATGCGGGCGCCACCGACGACGACGAGGAAATCGTCTCGTCTTCCTTCGGCTTCGAGCAATTCGATGAACGCCGTGAGGTTTTGGATGTGAATGTTCTTCTGGGTGACGGTCTGACTGATCAAGATGACGTCCGCTTCGTGCTTGAGCGCTTCTTCGAGGAGTCTTTCGTTATCGACCTGGCTGCCGAGGTTGATGGCGCGTACGCCGCTATAGCGTTCGAGTCCGTAGTGTCCCGCGTAACCTTTCATGTTCATGATCGCGTCGATGCCGACCGTATGCGCATCCGTTCCGGTCGAAGCGCCGATGAAGACGATTTCTTCTTGAAAGTGTCCGGCGATGAAAGCTTCGACTTCTTCTTTCGTCATGGCCGCTTCGGTCGCGAGCGGGACGTGCAGCGTCGACGGATCGACGACATGGGTCAATGTTCCGTAGAGAATGTAGAAGGTGTATTGCTCGTCGAGGCTCTTGCGGTGCGTGACATGGGCGTCGGGGACACCCATTTTCGCGGCGAGCGCCTTGGCGGCTTCTTCACCGAGTGCATCGTTTTTCAAGGGCAGTGTGAAACTGATTTGGATCTTGCCGTCGTTTTTCGTGTCGCCGTAAGGCCGGATGTTTACACTAGGGCTTCTATCCATCATTTTCCTCCTTGAGCGTGGTCAGCATCGCATCCATGACGGGGTTTTGATACACAGCGTGTTTCGGTGTGACGCCGGATAGGCCCTTGCCTTGTGCTAAAGTCCGTGAAACATTGGCGAAGCGTCCCTTGGCGATGGCGGCGAACATCCCTTCTGCTTTGATGGTGTGCAAGAGGGATTCCGCTTCGGCAAGGACTTCTTTTGCGCGCTCGACGATCAAACCGTCGGGGTTGAGGATGAAAGCGTCTTGGAACCCGCGGAAGGCGCGCTCAACGTAATCGGCATTTTCAAGGGCGATCGCCCGATCGCTCATGAAGGGGGTATGAATCGCTTCGGTGAGCATGCCGAGCAAATGGATTTTCTGTCCTGTCGCGACGGTCGCGATGTTGAAGAGGGTATTTTGCGCGACGCCTTTGAAGATGTCGCCGCTCATGTATTTCGTCGGCGGCATGTACTTTAGCGGCGCATCCGGAAACACTGTGCGCGCGAGCAAGGCTTGTGCGTATTCGTAAAGAAAACTGTTTTCCTTTTCGGGATCGATTTCATAGGCATGACCGAGTCCCATCAAGCGGCGATCCATATGCGCTTTCGCGGCGAACTGTTCGTTGATGAACTGCGAGGCGGTGACGGTATGCGCTTCATCGAAGGCGTCTGCGGTCGTCAAGTAGTTGTCTTCACCGGTGTTGATGGTGATGTCGGCATAGGCGCTGATGACGCGTGAAAAGTATTGGTCGATGAATGTCCGCTTCATGTTGATGTCGCGGAAGATGATGCCGTAAAGGGAGTCGTTGAGCATCATGTCCAAGCGTTCGAGTGCGCCGATGGCGGCGATTTCCGGCATGCACAAGCCGGAGGCGTAGTTGACGAGTTTGACGTAACGTCCCGCTTCTTTGCCGGCGTCATCGAGGGCCTGGCGCATCAGGCGGATGTTGTCTTGGGTGGCGTAGGTGCCGCCGAAACCTTCGCGCGTCAAGCCTTCGGGCACGTAATCGAGGAGCGATTGCCCCGTCGTGCGGATGACGGCGATGATGTCGGCGCCGAGTGCGACGGCGCTGATCGCCTGCTCGATGTCTTCGTGGATGTTTCCGGTGGCGACGATGACATACTTTTCCGGCGCGGATGCGGTCTTGTCCTTCAAGGCGCTTAAGCGTTTAAGGCGTTGTTTCTTGATCGTTTGCAGCATCGGGGCCATGGCGTCATCGAGCAGACTCGCATCGACTTTCTCGGGCGCATCGTAGCGGGTCAGGTCGACATCCCCTTCGGCGATGGCAAGGGCGAGCGCCTTGGGTGTGGCTCCCGTTTCGGCGACGGCGTTGGCCAAATAATGGACGACGCCCTTGGAGAGGTCGCCCTTTTCCTTGATGTGGTCGATGACGACGTTGACGAGCGGGACGTCGAAGGCGTCAGCGCCGTCGACACCCAGAAGACGGAGAATGGTCCTTTCGATCGTGTCGGTCGTGTGCGCGTCGATCGTCTTTTGCACATCTTCGGCGATGACACGGGCGGCTTCGCGACACGATTCGACGATCTTGGAATCGAGTTTCAACATGGCGGTCACTCCTTTTTCAGGACATTGATGACGGGGATACCGGGCAAGGCGTGTTCCAAGGCGTTGATGAAAGGGATTTCGGGATAGTGCTCGCCGTGCGGACTGAAAGGATTGATCGTAATGGCGAGCAACGGCTTCGCTTCAAGGACGTGCGCTTCGATGCCCAGTTTTTCAAGATGGACGGCTTCTTTGCGACCGTAAAGGAGACGCCCGGCGTCTTCTGCGATGAGCGCGATGCCGCGGATCTTATGGCGGATGAGGAAGCGGACGGTCCGCGTCGTGATTGCACCGCGGACATGGAGCGCGCGCATCCGATGGGTCATGAGCGGTAGGTGAGCGGCGAGCGTTTCGGGATCCTTGCGGGCGAGGGTGTGCGTTTCCTGTTCGCGGATGATGAGGACGCGAGCCTTCGCCGGCAAAGGGATGTGCGGATAGGCAGGCGCTTGCAGAAGTTTCGCGACGTGAACGGTTTCGAGGACGGTCGTTTCCATATCGGGAGAGACACTCGCACCGGTGGCGAGGACGACGCCTTCGACATGGGCGATTGTCGCGAAGGTGCGGCGGTTGAAAGCGCCATCGACAAAGACCTTGTCCGCATGCCTCTTCAAGCGTTCGATGACATCTTCGAGCGCCGTGTTCGTCGTCGGTCCGGCGACGAGGAAGTGACCGTCTTCTTCGGCGCGGATGAGGGTGATCGCGCCAAGCGCGCTCGCATGCGAGGTCTCTTCGAGAATCGTGTGCGCAGTCGGCGTCGCGTCGAGACATTGTCTCGCCGTGGCGAGCACGCTTCCTTTGGAGACGTGGATACGCGGTTTCGGTAAAAACGTCACTTGATCGAGGTCTTCCCCGTCGAGACCGATACTCGTCAAAGCCGGTCTTGACGAGGCGAAACGCCGCAACAAGGCGTTGAGGGTCGTCGTCTTGCCGGTGTTCTTCGCCATGCCGACGATGGCGACGACGGCACACCTCTCAATCGTTGTCGTCACGACGATTCCGTTCTTTCCGGGCGAGCCGGCACGGCTCGAGCGATTCGACGTCGCCTTGCAAAAGACCGCTGACGCCTTCGGATACGGGTCCGTTTTCGCGACGTTTCGATGTGAACGGTTTCGCGACGGGCTCATGATACGTCGACAAGACGCCTTCATAGTTCCTGAGCACGATTTTTCCCGGAGCTTGCGAAACGACATAGTTGGGCCCGACGGGAATCTTACCGCCGCCGTGGGGTGCGTCGACGACGAATGTCGGGACGGCGATGCCGCTGATGTGACCTCTCAACCCTTCGATGAGTTCGATGCCTCGTGACACGGGAGTCCTGAAATGCTCGATGCCTTTCGAAAGGTCGCATTGGTAGATGTAATACGGTCTGACGCGCAAGGCGACGAGACCGCGAAGCAGGCTGCGCATCGTCGCGAGATCGTCGTTGACGTCGCGCAGGAGTACACTTTGATTGCCGAGCGGGATGCCGGCGTCTGCGAGTCTCGACAACGCTTTTGCGGCGTCCGGAGTCAACTCGTCCGGATGGTTGAAATGGGTGTTGAGCCAGATGGGGTGGTAGCGTTTGAGCAACGCGACGAGCTCCGGGGTGATGCGCATCGGCATGACGCAAGGCGACCGGCTGCCGATGCGGATGACGTCGACGTGTTCGATTGAACGCAAGGCCTTGAGGATGGTTTCGAGTCGCTCGTCGGAGACGAGCAACGCATCGCCGCCGCTCAAGACGACATCTTTGATCGTCGGGGTCTTGCGGATGTAATCGATGGCGCGCTCGATGCGTTCAAGGGACATGTCCTTGTCCTGGACGCCGGCGAAACGCCGACGCGTGCAATGGCGGCAATACATGCTGCACATGTCGGTGATCAGGAACAACACCCGGTCGGGATAGCGATGCGTGAGTCCGGGAACCGGTGCGTCTTCGTCTTCGGCGAGCGGGTCTTCGAAATCGTGTTCGCCGACGATGAGTTCCGCCCCTTGCGGAACAGCTTGTTTGCGCAACGGGCAAGTCTCGTCTGCGGGGTCGATCAATGTCAAGTAGTAGGGCGTGATCGCCATACGCATCGTGCCGAGGACGTTTTCGATGACGCTCTTCTCGCTTTCGGTCAAGTCGATGTGGCGTTGCAAGGCGTCGAGGTCGCGAATGCGGTTGCGCGTCTGCCAACGCCAATCGTTCCAGTCGGCGTCGGAGACATCGGGAAAGAGACGTTTCCGTCTTTCGATGCCTTGATGATTGAGTTCATACGCCATGGGTAAGCGCCTCCTCTTGAGTTCGATTCACGTGTAGCGTTTTGAAAACAGCGTCCGGATGTGGCGGTCGCGTCGCAAGATGTCGAGGGCGAACACCGCGTGATTCGCGGTGTAGCCGTTGCCGATGATCATCGTGACGTCCTTGCCGACGCCTTCAGCGCCGAGTGCGGCTTTGGTGAACGACGTCGCCATGCTGAAGAAATAGACGGTGCCGCCTTCACGGGTGGCGAGAACCGATGTCATTTCGGTATTCTCGACGTTGACGACATTGAGTGTCAAATCTGCGAGGGACCCGTCTGTCGCCTCACAAACGGCTTCGTAGACGGCGAGCGGATTTTGCGCATCGGCGAGGAGGATGGCGTCATAGAAGGGCAGCGTCTCCAAGAGTTCACGTTGCGCCGTTTCATTGACGAGCCCGATGATGCGACCGTGTGGTCCGACTTTGTCCTTGGCCGCACGCGCACACAACAAGCCGCTCTTGCCGGCACCGCCGATGATCAGGACGGTGTCGCCTTCCTTGGCGAGTTTGTCGACTTGTGCGGGCGCACCGGCGACATCGAGCGTCGCGAGGGCGAGTTTTTCTTCGATGTCTTCGGGAATCCGGGCATACACGCCCGAATCGAAGACGATCGCTTGTCCGCGGATGTCGACTTGGTCGGTCTTCAAATCGATGGAAAGGATCTCTTCGATCCATAGCGGCGTGAGGGACAATGAAACGAGCGTGGCGATTTTCGTACCCGGAGTGAGCGTCCTGTCATGAAAAGCCGAGCCGATTTCCTTGACACGCCCTAGAAGCATTCCACCGCTCTTCGTGACGGGGTTTTGCATTTTTCCACGTGTCTTGACGATGTCGAGAATCATGTCTTTCATGACATCGACATCGTCCCGTGCCGCCATACGGATCTGATGGAAAGAGGCGGAATCGATGTTCAACGTGTCGACGTCGACGAGACATTCGTTGTCGTGCGCCACCGGTGTCGGATTGATGATTTCCGCCGCTTGGGGTAGGACGCCGAGCGGCTTGACGACGCGATGGGTTCCGTACTTACAAGATTTTGTCATGATCGAACTCCTTCATGCGTAGGATCGCTCGCGCTTGCGCGGGGGTGGCGATGGCGCGACCGTGCGCGTTCGCCAAGGCGACGACTTTTTCGACGAGGGCGGCATTGCCTTCGGCGAGGACGCCCTTTTCGATGTAGATGTTGTCTTCGAGACCGACACGGACGTGACCGCCGTCGACGATGGCGCATTCGGCGAGGGAAAACGCATAGCGTCCGATGCCGGTGACACTGTAGGTGGCGTCGTCGGGAATGCTCTCCCGCATGAAACGGAAATCACGTGTTTCACCGTTCATGCCCCCGACGACGCCGAGGACGAAACCGAAGTGCAAGGGCCGCTTCAGGTGCCCCTTCTTGAGCAGTCTCATGACCATGTCGATGTGCCCCTTCTCGAAACATTCGAGTTCGGGGAAGATGTCGCGCGCGTAGATGCGTTCTGCGAAATGGATGATGTCGTTTTCGGTGTTGACGAAGTAATCGTCGCCGCCGAAATTCAACGTTCCGCAATCGAGTGTCGACATTTCGATCGGCAAGGTCGTCGGTTGTAGCCGCGTATCGCGGTCCATGCCGACCGCTCCGCCGGTCGAAGGCTGGATGATGGC
>SLPE01000025.1 GCA_007132145.1 Candidatus Izemoplasma sp. | reverse complement strand
TTCCCGTTCGACTTGCATGTATTAGGCATGCCGCCAGCGTTCATCCTGAGCCAGGATCAAACTCTCCATAAAGTATCGAAACTTCATAAGAAGTTTGACTCAAATGGTTCGTTATTCCTTCACTCAAAGCAATTCTGTTCTATTCAGTTTTCAAAGACCATGCGAGCGCCGAAATCCGACGCTACATCATTTTATAATATAACGACGAGATAGTCAAGCAAATCACACAATCGATACGCAGACTTTCCGTCGTTCGAGCGGGACGGTTTTTCGACCCGCAATAAAGAGTATATAACTTCAGGCTTTCGATGTCAACCTTTTTAAAACGCTTTTTTCATATTTTTGTCATTGACCGCGCAGAAAAGCGCGGTCACAAGACTTTTCATCCTTTATATATATACCATGAAGAATCATCTACTTTGAAAGGGCGGTCTCGATGTCGTCGACATCGACAAGCCGCTTCTTGCCGCTCCTCAAGTCGGAGAACTCGACTTTCCCTTCGGCGAAATCCCTGCCGATGAGGATCCGGGCGGGAATGCCGATCAAATCGGCATCGGCGAGTTTCGCACCCAGGCGTTCATCACGGTCGTCAAGGAGCACGGCAAAGCTTTTCTTGAGCCGGTCATACAATCCGTTGACGGCTTCGATATGGGCTTCTCCGGCATATTTCACGGGAACGACATGCACATCGAAGGGCGCGAGTTCATCGGGCCAGACCAAGCCGTTTTCGCTGCTGTGCTGCTCGACGACGGCCATCAGGGTCCGGCTGATGCCTAGGCCGTAACATCCCATGATTGCGGGCTTTCGTTTGCCGTCCTTGTCGGTGAAGGTCGCCGACATGCTTTCCGAGTATTTCGTACCGAGTTTGAAGATGTTCCCGACTTCGATGCCTTGTGCGGTCTCGATGCCGCCACCGCACTCGGGACAATCATCGCCTTTCTTTAGCCCGCTGAATTCCTTGTTCGAGGCGTATTCGCACACCGTGCAATAACTGATGGTATCTTCTCCGACTTCGCTCATGACCATGAATTCGTGCGCTTCATCGCCACCGATCTGACCGACGTCGGATGCGACGATGCGCGTTTGCAGACCGCAACGACGGAACACTTCGGTGTAGGCTTCTTTCATCCGTTGATACCATACCGCGAGGTCTTCTTCCGATTCGCTGAACGTGTACATGTCCTTCATGATGAACTCACGACCCCGCATCAAGCCGAAACGTGGTCGCATCTCGTCTCTGAACTTCGTCTGGATCTGATAGAGGGCGAGTGGAAGCTTCTTATAGGAGTTGATATGGTCGCGCACCGCTTCGGTGATGACTTCCTCATGCGTCGGACCCAAACAGAAATCGCGTTCCTTCCTGTCTTTGAGCCGCATGAGTTCCGGCCCGTATTCAGCCCACCGTCCACTCTCTTCCCAAAGGTCGCGCGGTTGCAAGGCCGGCATCAACAGCTCACTGCCGCCGCGTTTGTCCATTTCTTCACGAACGATGGTTTCGATCTTCTTGATGACGGCGTATCCGAGCGGCAAGTACGTATAGATGCCGGCGGCGCTCATCCGGATGATTCCGGCTCTCGCCATCAGTTTGTGACTTTTCACTTCGGCGTCCTTGGGCGCCTCCCGGAGCGTAGGTACGTAGAAGAGACTCTGTTTCACGACATTCACCCACCCAATCTCATGATATCGTTGAACGTGACATAGAGCATCAAAGCGATCAACAAGACGAAAACGATGAAATGCAGCCAGTTTTCGACGCGTTTGTTCACGGGACGTCTGAAAATGCCTTCATAGGCCAGGAAAACGATACGTCCTCCATCGAGCGCCGGAATCGGCAAAAGATTGATGATGCCGAGGTTGACGCTGAGAATGGCGATCCAACTCAAGAAGGAAATCAGACCCGCCGCGACGAAATGCGTCGTCATCGTGTAGATGCCGACCGGACCGGCGAGGTCGCCGACGCCGACATTGCTTTCGACGAACAAAGCGCGCAACGTACTGAAGATGATCGCGACACCCCCGATCAACGACCGCGCGCCGTAGGCGAAACTGCCGAAGAACACACGGTGCGTATCCGAAGTGATACCGATGTGCGCCTGGATGAAGGGGGCATTCTGCCCTTCGAGGAACCGTTTCGAAAACATATCGATAGCGAACGTCTTCTCTTCCCCGTCCCGTAAGACGGTGATGGCAACGGTGCCGCCTTCACTTTTCGCTTCGAGCGCTTCGACGACATCCGCCCACGCTGCGACCGCTTGTGCGTCGATGGCGACGATTTCGTCGCCTTTGCGTAACCCGGCCTGATCGGCCGGGGAATTCGTGCCGACGGAACCGACGATGAGATCGTCGACGGTGTCGAGCTCACTCGTGAAACCGGCATTGTAGAAAGACAGCACCGGGGTGAAGACGAACGTGTGCTGCTCGCCGTTGCGGACAATGACGAATTCGAGTTCGCGTTGCCCCTTTCGCTCGGACATGATCGCGCCGATGTCGCGCCACGATTCG
>SLPE01000056.1 GCA_007132145.1 Candidatus Izemoplasma sp. | reverse complement strand
TTTCATAATGGAACCTCTTCCATATTGTTTTTCTATCTGGGATACAGCTACATCTATTGCTTTGCTCTTAGGAGAATCAGATTTTTTTACAGTATCTGTGGTGGATTTTTTAACTGTTTTCTTTCTTTTGGTTGTTGCCATTTTTATTTAATCATAAAATTATTGTACTTCAGAATAACAGAGTATATTAAGAAGGTCAAAGAAAAAATTTACTCTTTTAATTAACCGATAATAATTTCTATATTACCAGGTGCTTGAGTACTTTTGACAAATTTTGAACAAAGGCGTCCCTTAAATCTTCTCTTTCCCTAATATATCTGGCCACCTCAATCTGCACAGATGGGACTCTTAATTTAGAAGCAACAAATTCACCAAGAGATTCTTGAACACCTTCAGGGAATCTCAATACTACAATATTTATACCTCTTAATGCACCCTTGCCTAAACCTTCACGAACTGTTCTAGACAAAGAAATGGATTTTGAGAATTTACTTGGGTAGTAAATTGCTACATCGTATTTGTTTCCTTCCTTAAGTCCATGTACATCCACAAAATATTCTATTTCATTATCTTCAACTATCTTTCTAACTTCTTTCTTGTATTCATTACTCTCTTCCTTGTGGTAGTTAAAGTCGTAATCAGATTCGTCCACCAAAACAATTCCAAAAGAATCAATCTCTTTACAAACACCTTCAACAATACTGTCTGTAAACCGCTCCCCAATCTTGTAGGCCATACTCAACTTAGGCCTTCTGTGAGAGTATACGTGGGGTGCAGAGAGTAGTATTGGGGTTGATCCCTTGATTGTTTTAAAAGAGGTAGTTTTCATTAATATATAAGTTAGCATATATTGTGCTTAATTTCCAAATATGTGAGAATAAAGGAGTATAAATTTTTACAAAAACATTATGAAAAAAGCTCTTACTTTATTTTTCTCATTTGCGTTCATACTGGGATCATTCTCTATGATTGCAGCTCCTGCATTAATGCAACCAGAAAGCTCTGTGTTGGCATATGATGATTGGGACACATGGGATAATGATTGGTGGGAAGCTGATACAACTACCACCACAACCTATGGTACTGATCTTGAAGGAGTAGATGAGTTAGCAGCCCTGTTTGGTGGGTTTGTCCTTGTATTCTTCTTTGGAACACTTGGGTTCACATACATATATACATCCATAACCCTTATGGCGATGGCTAAGAGATTGGATTACGAGAATGCTTGGTTTGCATGGATTCCAATTTTAAATATTGTATTGCTTCTTAAGATGGGTGACATGAACCCATTGTTAGTCCTTTTAATATTAATACCAGGACTTGGAGGATTGGCGATTGCAATTATTAATATAATTGCTCTTATGAATATTTGTGAAAAGAAAAAATAAAAAAAACTTCTTGCACTATTAGTCCTAGTACCTATGGCAAACTTTGTATTGCTGGGTATGTTAGCTTGGGGTAAGAAAGATCAAACACCACAGGTTCAACAAGCCTAAGGTTAATATAAAAGCTCTGAAAGAAAAGGGGGTATTATACCCCCTTTTTCATTATATTCATATCATTATGGTTAAGAATTAACCTCCTCCAAAAGCTTCCTCTGCTCACCCTCTCCTACACTCATTCCTTCCTCCTTCACCTTGTCTATCTTCCTTTCCAATTGATTAAACCTCGTAGTACTTACAGTATCATACTGCTTCCTCAAAGAACCTATCCTCTCCCCTATTTTGTAAAACTCCTCAGAGAATTTTCCAAACTCCTTTTCAAAAGACTTAACATGCCCAATTATGCTATATATATTCTCCTGAACCCTAAAATTCTCATAAGACTGCCTAATCATCCTCAATATTGCAGTAAAACTAAATGGACCTGCAAGTATAACTTTCTGTGCCATAGCCTCCTGAGAAAGCTCTGGCATCTTGTCATAAATGTAGGAAAAAATCATTTCATTAGGTATAAAGAGAATCACAAAATCAACTGTCTTGTCCTCTGGATTAATATAGTCCCTAGATGTAACCTGTTTAATCTTCTCTTTCACATCCCTCTCAAAATCCTTCATGTATTTCTCCTTCATTCCCTTGTCATCAGTCTCAGACATTTTTTGTAAATTAGCATAAGGGAATTTAGAATCCACATTAATCCTTGTACCATCAGGAAGAAATACTGCAAAATCTGGTCTAGTTTTAGAACCCTTCTGAGCTTTGTTAAATTCATAATCAACACCTCTTACAAAACCTGCCATCTGAAGGAGATCATCTGCAACCCTCTCTCCAAACTGACCTCTTACCTGATTGTCAGAAAGAACCTTTTTAAGATTCTCCGTATTTACAGACAACTCCTTTGTAATTTTTCTACTCTCTTCCACAGAGGTTTTTAAAGTAGCATAGGAATCTATCCTCTCTTTTTCAGCAACCTTTAAATACTGCTCCATATCTTTAACCATCCTGGAAATTTCTTTCCTCTTGTTTTCAAAATCCAACCTACTTTGCTTAGTTTCAGAGCTTAAAGACTC
>SLPE01000114.1 GCA_007132145.1 Candidatus Izemoplasma sp. | reverse complement strand
GCCACTGCGCCCCTCGTAACTCCGCAGCGACGTTCGAGACGGCCGTCATCGAAGACGGCATCACGCACATCGGTGCTTTCGCGTTTTCTGACAACGAGCACCTCCTTGGCGTCGATCTTCCTCCGAGCGTGATTCATCTCGATGAAAACGCCTTTGAAGACACACCCTCGGCGATACTTTACGTCCATGTGAAAACGGAACCGGAAACTTGGCATGACGCATGGAACGTCCAAGACAACCCTGTCGTATGGGATGCCCGTTTCGATTTCGAGGCTTTGAAAGTCGAAATCATTGAGGGACACAACGTCCGTATTCATCGTTATTTCGACGACGATGAGACGCCTTTTGCCGCGCTTGAAGTCGACGACGCTTTCAGTTTATTCAGCTTGGCTGAAAACCACCCTTTCACCGCGCTGTTCATAAACCTGTTTCCGGGTATCGTAACGCCGGAGTTTTTCTATATCACCTATCCTTGTTCCGAACTGCACTTTTTCTATGAAGACGGTGCACAATCGTGCTGGGATTCGGGGATTGTGCCGCAACATTTCTATCCACTCTTCGCTGAAGGTTTTACCAATCCACTGTATGGCGCAGCATTCATCGACATTGAAAACTTCGACGAGCTGTTCGAGTACCGCCTCGGTGGATATGTTTTGAAAGACGATATGAAGGCGACGTTCTTAGAAGAGCATAGAACCGGTCTCTCAACGATGGGATCGATGTATGGCATCGATTCCGATGATGTAGAAGACCTCGATTACGTCATACAGAAGACGCCGGAAGGCGTCGTCATCACCGTGAGCGTCCTCATTGCGGGAAGTTGGTTCGCCGAAACCCATGTCGTCGAGTTCGGCGGGGTGTCCTTATCGCTGCCGGAACCGCTCTGTGAACCGTATGTCGGCGATTTCTTGTTCGTCGTTCGTGACGATCACTTCGCAATCACGGGGTATCTCGGGAACGAAACCGATCTTGAAATCTTTGCATACCGGACGATTCTCCATACGATGACGACACTGAATACGCGTGTCATCGCCGAAGGCGCCTTCCGAGACAATGATGTCATTGAAAGCGTCACGATTCCCGACACGGTCACGAACATCGAATCCTACGCCTTCTACAACATGGACGCCTTGATGGAGGTTTTCATGCCTGACAGCGTCGTCGAAGTCGGGGCGAACGCTTTCGGAAACTGCGCCGGCGCGACCCTCTACGTAGAAGCCGCCTCACAACCAGAAGGTTGGGATGAAAACTGGAATCCGGACAATTGTCCCGTCGTATGGGATTACACGCCCGTTGACGAAAGCGGAGATTTGGAGGGACTTTACGATTGGCTAGGCTCGCAAGAGAATGTCACGATGATCGTAGGTACGGATCTAGATGATGGTGAAACGGATATGTGGACACTCCAGACCGTCAAGTTGACTACTTTGGCGAATGAAATTCTTTGGGAGGACGATAGTGATTTCCTGATACCACCCCATTACAGCGTTTTCGTCGAAAACGACGAGACGGGGTGGGTCGAATTTGAGACGAGCGTCGATCCCGCTGCCGGGCACGTCATCTACACTCCGCTGCCGGCGATTGAAACGAACACGTTCCGAAATATCTACTTGAACAGGCTTGACACCCTCGGCATGGACGTATACGAGGCATCTTGGTTTACGGAACCGGAACCGGGACTGTATGAACTCGATGAGGCGTACCATGAGGAGATGTTGTCGCTATTGGGTGAAGACGACGCGACGACGGAACTCGTGAGATTCATGATTTACGTCGAAGAGGATTCGGTGACCATTCACTACGAACTTCTTGATACCGCCGATGGAACGCTGAAAATCATGATGATCACGTTCACCGCCGTCGATGAAACGTTTGTGAACCCGCCGTTTTGAAACGTGGTTTCCGTAACTGTTCTTTCATCGAAACCGAAAAAGACTCTCGGACGATTTCGGGAGTTTTTTTTAAAGATATCGAATACGGCAAAAACAAACATGTAGTGTTTCGACAGTATGGTACAATAATGGGTGAAGTGACCGTAAGCGGAGCCCTTGAAGTCTTACCCGACAAAGAGAGGTCGGACCGACATGTTCGTATTGGACCATGTAATCTATAAAGATGTGCTAGACATTCCGTCGATGGACATCGTCCCTTCGAAAATCACTTGCATCCTTGGACAAAGCGGCGGCGGCAAGACGACGCTGTTGCGGTTGTTGGCGAAACTGCTCAGTCCCGAAAAGGGTCGCATCCTCTTTGAAGACAGGGACCTTGAAGAAATCGACAGCATCGCGCATCGAAAACGGGTCGTGATGTTGTCGCAAAAACCGCATCTGTTTCCGGGCACAGTCGAAGACAACTTGCAAATGGGTTTGCGATATCACGGGAAGACCCTCGATGCGCATGCTTTGAAGGACAGTCTCATCGCAGTTCGCTTGGACAAGAAACTGACGGATGACGTTGAGCATTTCTCGGTCGGCGAAGCGCAACGGTTGGCGTTGGCACGCGTCATGGTTCTCGACGCCGACGTCGTCTTGCTC
>SLPE01000007.1 GCA_007132145.1 Candidatus Izemoplasma sp. | reverse complement strand
TACAGTTGGCACATTTGATATACCTCATAGTCTACCACCACTCGTGTTCGGGGGTTGTGGTGTCGTCTTGGATTATGTTACCGCCCCGTGTCTGTCGTGCCCGTGCCTCTTTTTTACGACGTTCCTTATATACTGCCATGGTCGGTAGATATGTTCCTTCATCGTTTTGTAGTTTCCGCCTTGCCCGTCCAAGGCTATCCAACGATATACCGTCCCGAAGTTGTCGCCATTCTTTATGTCCAATATCCCACCCAAGGTGGAAACGTAGGTAGTAATAGAGTAGCATGTTGTCGTCGTCCCGTGCAAGGGGGAAACTTCGCAATATTTCAAACACCACATCCTTCATACATGGTTTTTTGTTGGGTTGTTTAAGGTTCATCCTAACGCCCCCTTAGTTTCCATTTCCACCATGTCTGATAGTTGGTGGATGAGGTCTTTTTTTCTGTGCGTTGGCAACGTTTTTAGGTATTCTAATAAGACGATGCGGTATGACGGATCGTGTAATGTCGTTTCTATCATAGTGCCGTCGGGGTATGTCAATATGAGGCGGGGTTGTCCAGGTCCTATAGGCATCATATCAACCCCTCATGTTTAAGCCACTTTGTAAGCGTGGGGGCGTCCATGTTATCTATTTGGTCTTGAGGCGTCCATTTCCCCTTTGGTTTCGGTTTTACATAATGTTCTATTGCACGGCATAGGCTTTTATATTGCCATGGTTCAAGTTTCCGTTCCGACAATAGTTTATGGGTTATTGCATGGGGGTTTAGGCGGGGCGAGGACGTCGTCGGGGGTTCGTCGGGGGTTTCGGTATGGGTGTTTGCCCCCGTGTATTCTATTCGGTTTAGCGTTGGTTCTATGACTTCCGTCATGTCGTATTCCATGGGGTTGCCATGGATTTGTATTAGGGCTGATACAGCACACTTTTCAGATACATAGAGGATGAAGTCAGGGCTTACTCTTTCTCCCACACCCACATTATACATTTCTTCTTCCATGATTTTGACGGCTCTTGCGAACTGTTGGGCAAGTTCCCGATAAGTCTTTTGTTCCATTTTAGTCCCACCCCCAACATCCACAGTAGAACTCGTCAAACTCTTTGTCTGGACAATGCTTGAAGAATGGTAGGGACAGTTCGCTTGGTTTGGTAACCGATGGGTTGTGTTTACACCCAGAACATCGTGCTGTTCTCCCCTCCAAGTTTGGCATATCATGTTCTTCTGCCACATCATAGCACATGCAAATCACACATACGGGTTTTTTGGCTATTCCACCCGTGCCTTGGGCGGTATGTCCACAAGCCATTAATGGTCGTGAAGAAACTTTCATTCACCCCCTTCATCATGTTCGTATTCGCCTTGTTTTTCCATGAGTTCATCCCATATATCACAGGCACAACGGTCGCAGTAATACCGCCCGTTGATTTCCTCTCCGTCGTCTTTGGTCGGTTCTTCACAGCCTTCGCAATTCCACCATTCGGAGGGTTCAAGGTTGTCATAGTGTCGTTGGGCGTCCCGTAGGCTCATTCCACACCCCCCCCTTGTTGGGCGTCCGCCATCATGTCATCCATGGCGTCAGCCCTTATATGGTCGCATCTTATACATTCGCCCAAGTCCATTATGTTTTCCTTACTGTCAAGCCTCCCGCAAGTTGGACATTCCATGGCGGGTCGTGAGAAGACTTGTTTGTCCACATCCATGTCTTTGTATATAGTGTTCATAGCGTGGATAGCCCCTTGTTCCGTGGTGTATATGCCGATGGCGACGCCCTTTGGAGAACCGACGTACCATACTTGTTTACTCAAGGGTTTCACCCCCTTCACCGTTTTTTAGTTTTTCCAAGAACCCCGCCCCATTCGTGGCAACAATTCCTGCGTTTTCTACAAGTTGCCGTGCCTCTATGGGGTTGGAGGCATCAAAGTAGACCTTGAAACGTTCACCCGCCTTGCCGAGTTCAACACTATCCCGTCGTCTGTCCACATTTATCAAGCCCTTGATCAGGGTCATGGTTTCCATTGAAACCGTTTCCCTATCCTTCTCATATTTGATTAACAGGTTTATCAGATCTATGGTTTCATCCCTCAACCGTTTCACCCCCCTTCTTTTTCATTTCGTCGTATGCCTCTTGTTGGTGGGGGCATAGTTGTATTTGTCCGAAGTACATTTCGGCAAAATGTCCACATATTTTACAAGGCGTGGAGAACCCGTGTTTGTCTTTCCGTTCCGTTCCGTTTTTGGTTGTCGTCATGTCTTTTTCACCTCTTTTTTATATTCCCTCTTTTATGGCGGTTATTTCATCCGCAACAAGGATGAGGGCGTCCTTTCGGTTTATTCCGTAATCGTTGAATACGTTCTCGTAGATGGAAACTATTTTTTGGGGGGATATGTCGGGGTCGTTGTCCATGTGCCTTGAAAGGCGTTCTCGGACGTTCTTTCGCAACGTTTGTAGGCGTTCCCGTTCTTGGTCTGCCCAACATTTCCAATTAAAGTCTACATACTCATGGGGCGACATTCCCAACAATGTTACAGCCTTATCGGATATAGTGGTACAAATCCCTTCAAGT
>SLPE01000026.1 GCA_007132145.1 Candidatus Izemoplasma sp. | reverse complement strand
TCGTCCTCGTCGCCGCATGGGTGGCGGTCCTCGTCGTGCCATGGCATCTCAACGTCATGTCGTACATCCGCTCGGAGCGGGATTGGAACGCCGTCGATCCGATGTGCTTGGGCAACGTTTCACTGATCGGGATCCTTTTGACCCTTTTTGTGGCATCGCTTTTGCTGAGACGCCCGTATTTGACGGTTTTCTTCGGATGCCATCGGAAACCGGAGCGGTCCTTCGCGCGCATCCCGCTGTCGATCAGACTTTGTGAGCGCTGCACCGGCATCTTCATCGGCGTCTTCATGACGCTCTTCGTGCCGCTGCATTCACCGCTCGTGCTGCTGTGTGCGCTCCCGCTCTTCTTCGACGGCGTCTTGCAAGCGTTCACCCGCTATGAAAGCGGTCGTTTCCGCAGGTTGGTGAGCGGTTTGTTGTTCGCGCCGGCGTTCGTATGGACGTACTCGACGGTTGCTTTCTTCGCCGCTCGAGGTGTGGTGATGTTCGCCGACTTCTTCGTCGCTTGAGCGTCTTCACGCGTGTCATTGACAAACCCGATGATTGACTTTATAATGGAACAATAAAAATATGATTCAATAAAGGAGTGTGTGCATGGTTTTTGAAAAAATCAAGGCCTTGATCGCCGAAGAACTCGGCATCGATGAAGACAAAATCACGCTTGAAGCCGACTTGACCGATGATCTCGGCGCCGATTCACTCGACGCCGTCGAATTGATCATGGCGATCGAAGAGATGTTCGACATCGAAATCGACGACACGGCGGCGCAACAGATCAAAACTGTCAAAGATATCGTCGACGAATTAGAAAAAGTCGTTTGACCCCTGCCTTCCGATACAGAAGAATACTCAATCGCGATTGAGTATTTTTTTCATTCGGCACGCTTTGTGATACAATAATGATAGACTTCGAGAAACGAGGACCCCGATGCGAAAACTCCTTTTGATCGACGGCTCGAACATGATGTTCAGAGCTTACTACGCGACCGCCCATTCAGGCGATCTCATGCGGAACTCCAAGGGCGAATACACCAACGCGGTGTTCGCCCTCGCCAACATGCTCATGCCTTATGCCAAGGGAGACTATACCCATGTCCTCGTCGCTTTCGACAAAGGCAAAGAAACCTATCGACACAAGGTTTTTACCGAATACAAGGCGCAACGCAAAGCGATGCCCGACCCGTTCAAGGCGCAATTGCCACATATTCGCGAGTTCATCGACGCGTTGGGGTTCAAAAGTATGGAAAGCGAAACGTACGAGGCCGACGACATCATCGGCACGCTCGCGAAGCGCCATCGTGACGAATTCGACGCCATCGAGATCGTCTCCAACGATCGCGACTTGTATCAAGTGCTTGACACCAACATCGCCCAGATTGTCTCTTCACGTGGCGCTGCGGCAAAACGTTACACCGTCGACGACTTGTTCGCGGACACCGCCTTGAAACCGGAGCAGATTCCCGACCTCAAAGGGTTGATGGGCGACGCGAGCGACAACATCCCCGGCATCCCCGGCGTCGGAGAGAAGACAGCGCTCAAACTCCTCAAGGAATACGGGACGATGGAAAACCTCTTCAGCCACAGTTTCGAGTTGAAGGGCAAACTCAAATCCCGGATCGAAGACCATCGCAAAGACGCCGAACTCGCCAAACACCTATCGACGATCGACACCGACGCGTCTTTGGATGTGACCCCGCAAGATTTACGCTATCGAGGCGTCGAAGAGGACGCGTTGCTCGAATTCTACCGCAAGATGGAGTTCCATTCGCTGATCAGGCGATGGACGAAAGGGCGCGACGAGTCTCCGGCGGACGATGAAGACGTCGTTTTCGTCGAAGACGCCGCCGCTCTCAAGGATGACCTCGTCGACGGCGCGGTGTTGATCCTCGAGAGTTTCGGCGACAACTACCACCGTTCGGAAAAACTCGGTTTCGTCCTTCACCACGAAAAGAAGACCGCCTACATCGATTACCGTACCGCCCTCGCCGATGACGGATTCATCGCGTTTCTACAAGACGGCAAACGCCGGAAACGCACGTTCGACGTCAAACGCCTCGCCGTTTCGCTTTTGCAAGAGGACATCGACCTCGCGGGCGTCGATTTCGATTGCCTACTGGCGGCTTACGTCCTCAATCCGAGTCATGCGAAAGAGGACTTCCGCATCGTCTCGCAACACCACGGACTCGACGAGGTGCCTTATCACGAGGACATTTACGGCAAAGGCGCGAAAGCGGCGATTCCGGACAAACGGCTTGTCGCCGAGTACGGCGCGAAGAAAGCCCGCGCCATCGAACGACTCCGTCCGACGATGGAAAAAACGTTGGACGAACGCGGACAGACGAAGATCTTTCACGATGTGGAAATGCCGCTCGCCAAGACGCTTGCGAAGATGGAACACCGGGGCATCGCCATCGACCGCGACGCCTTGGACGCCTTCGCGGAAATCTTGGAAAAGGATATCGCCGCCGTGACGGAAGAAGTCTACGAAGCGACCGGCGAAACCTTCAACATCGGTAGCCCCAAACAACTCGGCGTCGTCTTGTTCGAAAAACTGAAACTCCCGAGCTACAAAAAGTCGCAGACCGGACATTC
>SLPE01000102.1 GCA_007132145.1 Candidatus Izemoplasma sp. | reverse complement strand
TCAGGACATACTTTTTTGGCAAATTGCTGCCGGCAACTTTCAAAAGCCTTTCGAGGGGAAAGCGCTAAGTTATAATTACGAATCACATTCCGATTTACCGCCATTGGTGTGGGAAACGATAGAGGTTGATACCTCCGGCGTTTTTACAGGCAACCTGCGCAGGGCTTATGTCTATACAGAATTTGATTCTCCCGAGGAAAGAATTGCAATTCTTGAGGCATCCGGACATACACGTGTGTTTATAAACGGAGAGCCAAGAGAGGGCGATCATTATGATTATAGTCACACCCTTATTCCTTTTAGAATGAAAAAGGGAGAGAATAATTTTATCTATACTTATGGAAGGTTTGGCAGAGTTAGCTCTAAAATCGTAATACCCGAAAAGCCGGTTCAGTTTTCGAGCAGAGATATGACACTCCCTTCTATAATTCGCGGAGAAAAATTTAATTATTGGGGAGCAATTCGGGTTTTAAATGCAAGCGAAGAGAGCATTAACGGATGGTCGATAGAGTGTAAACTCGAAACGGGAGAAAGAATTTCTTTTTCTATTGATGGAATCCTGCCTCTGACAACTCGCAAGCTTAAATACAAGATTCCAGCCTTGCAAAAACAATTTTCGAAAGATGCAATTTCCGCCACTTTAGTATTAAAGGATAATAATGGAAATGAAGTTGACAGAACTGTCATATCAATAAATGTAAAGGATGCTAATGAGCATCACGAACGTACTTTTATAAGCAAGATAGATGGGAGCGTCCAGTATTACAGTGTTGCACCATCAACATCAGATGCTCCCAACCAGGCATTTGTGCTTTCTGTTCATGGGGCATCGGTTGAGGCTACAAATCAAGCCCGTGCCTACAAGCAGAAGGATTGGGCTCATATAGTTGCCCCAACAAATCGCCGGCCTTTTGGATTCAACTGGGAAGAATGGGGCCGCCTGGATGCCTTGGAAGTGCTGGAGGAAGCGAGAAAATTATACAGCACAAATCAGCAGCACACATATCTTACCGGCCACTCAATGGGTGGGCATGGTTCATGGTTTCTTGGAGCTACTTACCCTGATAAGTGGGCTGCTATTGCTCCGGCAGCCGGCTATCCCGATATTATTGGCTACAGAAGGACGGGCACAGATTCAATGATGTTTGAAGTTCCACACTTTGAAATGATATACAGGGGCGCTCTTGCAGGTAGGGTGTTAGACCTAAAACATAACTACTTGCAATCCGGAGTTTATGTGCTGCATGGCGATGCAGATGCTGTTGTTTCTGTTGAACAAGCCAGGCTTATGCGCGAAAAACTTGGAACTTTCCACACCAATTTTGCCTACTATGAGTACCCGGGTGGAACTCACTGGTACGGCGACCATAGCATGGATTGGCCGCCTCTCTTTGACTTTCTCAGGCAGAATACAATTCCATTGCCCAAAGAAGTTAAAAAGATAGAGTTCAGAACAGCATCACCGGGAGTTTCAGCATCAAACTACTGGATAACAGTCAATCAACAAATAAGTCCATACCAACATAGTGATGCCGAGGTTATATTGAGCAACGATACAATCACAGCGAATCTCAAAAATATTGAAAGCATCACTTTTCACCTTAGTATGCTTGATCTTGAAGCTATGCCAAAAGTGTTTATAGATGGCAATGAGTTTGACGTAAAAACTAAGGATGATATTACATTCAAAATGCTTGATGAGAAATGGTTTGTGATTGAAGAAATTAACCTTCAGGAGAAGCACCCTTTGCGTTATGGCGGTTTTAAGTTGGCTTTTACCAACAATGTGGTGTTAGTTTATGCAACAAACGGCACACCCGACGAAAACATATGGTACAAAAACAAAGCCCGCTTCGATGCCGAGACTTTCCTTTATCGCGGCAACAGCTCGGTTGATGTAATCCCGGATTCGGAATTTACTCCTGAGAAATACCAGGATAGAAATGTTATCATTTATGGAAATGCAGAAAACAATTTGGCATGGGATGGACTGCTTTCAGACTGTCCCGTTAAAGTAACGAATAAGGAAATTAGATTTGGTGATATGGTTTTTGATGGTGATGATATTGGAACATATTTCATCTACCCTCGCCAAGACAGTAACACAGCCAGTGTTGGTGTGATTGCCGGAACAGGCAGCAAAGGAATGAAATCCTTATACCCTAACGATTATTTTTCAGGCATCACAGGTTTTCCTGACTTATTAATCTTTCATGTTGATTGGCTGAAAGAGGGACTTAATGGTGTAAAGGTTTCCGGATTCTTTGGAACCGATTGGAGCGTAGATAAGGGAGAATGGAATAAGTAGTATTAAATTGATTATTTTTTTTAAAACCTTGTTTTATACGTACAAAATGTTTATCTTTGTACGTATAAAATGGTTTAAAAATGGAAACAAAACTAACTCTTCGATTGAAAAAAAGTGTTATTGAAAGGGCTAAAGAATATGCGCATAGTCAAAAAATCAGCCTTTCAAAAATCATTGAAATATATCTTGAATCAATAACCACATCTACGGAAAAAGATGTAGAAACAACCCCTTTAGTTGAGAGCTTAAGTGGTGTTATTGAGCTCGAACCCGGTTTTGACTATAAAAAGGAATATTCTAATT
>SLPE01000069.1 GCA_007132145.1 Candidatus Izemoplasma sp. | reverse complement strand
CGGGGACATTAGGTCTGTGTCTAACAATACTGGCAATGGTTGATTCCTTGTTAGAGAGCACAATTATACTTTTAAGAGGTATACTTTCAGAAAGTAAGCATACACTTTTGCAAACTTCATCCACTTCAGGTGGGTTAGAGGTTTTTCCATAAATTGGTGTGAGTTGCATAATCTTTTCGGTATTAAGAGCGATTTTGTTCATTACTTTAACAGATTCTACTGGATTCTCTCCTGTAGATGTCTCGGCCGAAAGCATTATGGCATCAGTTCCATCCATTACAGAATTCGCAACATCTGAAACCTCTGCTCTTGTTGGTTGCTTGTTGCTTCTCATGGATTCTAGCATTTGTGTTGCTACTATAACTGGTTTTCCTATGGCACGGCATTTAAATATCATTTGTTTTTGCAGTATTGGTACGTTCTCCAGAGGTGTCTCAACACCTAGATCTCCCCTAGCGATCATAATTCCATCTGTCTCCTTAAGTATTTCATCAAAATTATCCAAACCTTCTTGATTTTCTATTTTAGAAATTATTTTAATATCTGTATTTTCTGTCAAATTTTTTGCATAAATTACATCTTTTGCATTTCTAACAAAGGAAACGCAAATGAAATCAAAATTCAATTCTATTGCATTTTTAATGTCTTGTTCATCTTTTGGAGTGAAGATAGGGAAATTAAGATTTAATTCTGGAATATTTACTGTTTTATTTGGTTTTAAAATCCCTTGTTGAGTAACATCACAGATGATTTCTTCTCCCTTAATTTGTTCAACCTTTAGTCTTATTGTCCCATCATCTAGGAGTATTTTTGTGTTTCTGGTTACATCCAGATGAAGATTAGGATAGGATATTTTTATACTGTTGGGGATATCAGTGTTGGAAGCGCTTAGCGAGACTTTCCCTTTTATTGGTATTTCTTTTTTAACATTTACCACTCTTATCTTCGTACCCTGTGTGTCTAGCATTATTGCTATCCTGGGCGAAATCTTTCTTAATGATTTGGAAACCCTTTCAAGTTCCTCTCTATCTGCGAATGAAGCATTAATTCTGGCTATTTGCATACCATTCTTAAACATACTTTTTAGTACTTTTTCATCCCAGGATGAAGGACCTATTGTTGTGATTATTTTTGTTTTAGCGATGTTTTCCATATGGGCAGTTTGTATATGAAAAGTATAGCATAAAGATTGGTGGAAAGTTTAATATGTGGTATATTATTGTCATGAAGGAAGGTACTAAATCTCTTTTGGTTTATTCGCTTATTGTATATTTTGTTTTCACTTTATTTGGTGAGGGTTTAATACTGCCAGATACTCCTTCCTATGCGCTTTTAACAATATTGATTTTGAGTCTTACAATCATGATTTCTTGTCCGTTACTTAGTTTTTTGACAGTTAAGTGTAAATTCCCCACGTTTTTCTTAATGACAACCATTTTACTCGTTGGTATTAGTTACTTGCTTGAACTTTTCATGGTTGGTTTTTTTGTTGAGGCTTATATGTTTGAAGGTCTTGATTTGGGAAGCATGCAAATTTCTAGTTTTGAAATGGTTCCTATTTTTTCTATTGTCCTTTTCTCTGTTCTTTCTTCCCTACTATGTTCCTTGTATAGGGAGTTGGATAAGGGATCCTAAAAATTTCTTACTATATGGTGTATAATGGGTTATGGAAAATTTAACAAGAATTCTTTTAATTTCGCAGATAGTTGTTTGTAGTATGCTTGTAGTGAGTATATTGCTTCAGAATAGGGCTGAGGGTTTAGGTAAAATGTTTGGAGGCGGAGGTGAAGTTTTTAGAACAAAAAGAGGTTTGGAGAAATTCCTTTACTACTTTACAATCTTTTTGATTGTTGTACTAGTTGCTCTTTCGTTGGCCATACTTAAGTATGGAGGGTAATCTGGATTAACTACTTCTTTTAGGAGGTTTTTTAAATGGGAAAAAAGTTGAAATCTAAAGAGGAGAAAAAAAAGAAAGTTTCTATGAAAGAAGCTCTTTTGGGTGTTAAGACTGTTAAGCCCAAAACTGGATTAAATGGAAATGGCAAAGGAAAGGTGGATATTCGGGATTATTGGTGGAAATATCCTTCTTTTTTGTCCAATCTTTTTAAAAAAGGTATCCCTTTTACTTATATAATGCTCTTTTTGGTAATTGGAATTTTCCTAGCTTCTTTTCTTCAATCTGATGCAATTGCTCGGATTCTTGAAGATTCTGGGACAAAAAACACATTTACAGAGGGTTCTGTAGGTGCAATTTCTACTTTTAATCCTTTGTTTGTTTCGGTTAACTATGTAGACAAGGCAGTTCAAGAATTAGTCTTTGACAGGTTTATCTATATTGATGCAGATGACAATCCTACACCTGGTGTCGCTAAAGAGTGGAGTTCATCTGATGACAAATTGACTTATGAATTTAAGATTCGTGATGATATGTACTGGCAGGACGGCACAGAAGTTACTGTAGATGATGTGTTGTTTACATTTAATACCGCTAAGTCATTGGCAGAGGATTATGGTTTTGATTCAGTAGGTGTTTCTCTAATTGGAGTTGAAATAGAGAAGAAAGGAGAGGACAAGGTGATTTTTAGGTTGCCGGAGCCCAATCCGACTTTTTATG
>SLPE01000202.1 GCA_007132145.1 Candidatus Izemoplasma sp. | reverse complement strand
GCATTAGTGGAAAAAGACATGAAATACCTTGCAAAACCAAAACAAGAACATGCCGGGAAGCATAAAGACAATTACTGGTATCAGTTCACAGAAACAGACTCCTTTACCAGAATCAGGACAATCGAAGTATCAGACCAGCAAGACACCATGGCTGCAATTGACTGCCATAAAGAATCGCAAAAAAGACTTCCCTTCAAAATAGCTTGCGAGAATACCGATAACGGATTTGAAAACAATAATGATTTTTCAAAAGAACTTAAGAAAGAAAATGTCTTTCATTTCTATTCCAACAAGAGCACGCCAACAGATAATCCCAGAGTTGAAAGATCACATTTAACAGACGATGTTGAATTCTATCACAAGGGAAATTTATTCAATGAATTAGAACAGCAAAAAGAAGCTACAAAAAAGTGGGAAGATATTTACAACTTCAAACGGCCGCACCAAGCGCTTGGCTATCTGACACCGATGGAATTTTATGCTCTTTGGAAAAAGAACCCGGCTAAAGCTTACTCTATTACTGAAGAATGGCAGGAATATTTAAAAAGGCAGAGAATAAGGTTGGCTGAAGCAAGAAGAATTAAAAAGAAAGAACAAATTGAATCTTTAATGAAATTTATTGATACAAAATTAAACGGCAAAAAACACGAAGTCGAAGAGGCAAAATTACGATTAATAAACTGTCAATTATGTTCCATGGCTTGAACACAAAAAAAAGAAGCGTTTTCACTTCTATATTTTTACAGAGGTAAGGCACGCTTTCTCCACTCTCGTCCCCCTTTTTAAAAAATTACCCTTCTTTTATTTTCTCTTTCATTTCTTCGGCATATGCACGCACCATCTTTTTTAAAAGACATACTTCTTCGCTGGATATTCTGATGACTCCCCTTTTCTCTAAATCTTCTCCTGTAAGTTCTTTTTCTCTGATTTGAGGATTGTTATAATTCAAGGAAAGGTAGTCAAGATAAACATCAAGGTAGCTTGGATGCCAAAGAAACATCGTTACCAGTTCATTGGCGTCTTCTTGTGCTCTTACGGCAATCTCCGACGCTCTATTTAAGATGTTTCCGTCTTCTTCTTTGCCGTAGTTTGGCGCATTGCCCCAAACAGACAGCCCTTTTTCTTTTTTTCTTTTCTCTCCCTCGTTTTCATCGTTTTCTTCTCTTTTTTTAAAACAGAAAAAGAATAATTTTCCGTAACATGAATCTATTTCTCCTTCCAATACTTTTTGATACCACTCTTTCGGATTATCCGGACACTCTTTGCCACAAAGATAATCCTGATAAGCGTGATTGGCTTCGTGAAGAAAACGGTATTTTTCTGTTTCCGGTCCGGGAGAAGGAAAAATATTTTCTCCTGTTTTTTCATTATCCCCCACTTTAAAAATACAATGCTCCCATTTTATATGCGGCATCTCTTTTTCAGACAAAGATATTTTTCTTGTAACGCTGTGATACATAAATCCCCAATCCTCTTCTCTTTTTTCAATTCCTTTGATAAATTCCCTCTCCACTAAAAAAAGTCCTAAACTTTTTTCAATGTCTCTATTCTCATCTCCTTCCGTAGCTTTTCTCGGGACACTAAGAAGTTCTTCTACTTTTTTTCTCAGTTCTTCTTTTGTCTTCATCTTCAATTTTATTTTTACTAATCTTAATAATTTCTTTAAGGTTGTCGTTTTCCGCTTTTTTTACTCGGTGTTGAAAACCGCATAAAAGACAACGGTAATAAATAAAATAGCTTTCACCCTTTTTCATTACTCCTCTTGGCTCCATTTTACCCCCGCAACTAGATTTTCTGTCGCCTGGGTTGATATCGACATGCTTCGACCAAAGACAGTTCGGGCAGTGGTCGGTATACCCGCTTCCCGTTACCTTTGTCGCACACTCTTCGCAAACAAAATCCTCTTTATTTTTTTGGAACCTCTTCTCCATCTTCTTTTTTATAATTGAAATCTATTTTTCTGAGTTTTCTGTTGTTTATTCTTAAATAATTTCTAAGAATCAATCTTTGAAAAATGTTTTTCCCAATCAAATGCCGGTCTGTTTCCAGTATATCTTTAAAGCCTTTTGCTCTCTTTTTCCAATTGATGTTCTTTTCCCTAAAATCGCTAATTTCATCACGAACAATTATTTCTCCTTTTCCAATAACTTCTAAAAAATTTTCCCTGTTTATTTTTTCCGGTACTTTCAATACCCCCATTCCTACCTGTCCCGAAGTATGAGCATCCGAACCCGCCGTGATAAGAAGAGAAATTTCTTTGCACTTCTTTAGTAGTATCTTGCGATGTTTCTCTTCATCCATCGCATTGCCACACTCCACTGCATCAGGCAAAAGAAGAATTTCTTTTTCCGGCAAAACATCTCTTTTCCTTAGAAGATGCGCCAAAGAAGTATATCCTCCTTGTTCCTGAACATCGGAAACGGCTTCCCTTAATTTTTTATCCTTCCTTACCGTTTTTTTTATAAAATAAGCGAGAAGATGATCTCCGCCCTCCACTCCTATTTCTTCTCCGGGAATAATATCAATACCATCAATGCTTAAAGGTCCGGTATATGCCCTGTTGTGATCAGTGATTGCAATACCGTCAAGTCCTCTTTTTTTTGCCATCTCAACAACATC
>SLPE01000142.1 GCA_007132145.1 Candidatus Izemoplasma sp. | reverse complement strand
GATGACCCTCGGCCATTCTTTCCCGGATGAAGGCAGCCGTTTCTTCTTTCAGAGTATCCCAATCATGGAGGAGCGTTCCGTCGAGGTCCAATGCGATCAAATATCTTCTCATGTCATCACCTTTCCGTTATTATCGCATAAAGCCGCAATCTCTGCAACCCGTTTCCGACGATGACTTCGACACCTTCCGTGGCTGACGGAGGGTCTTTCCTTTCCTGTATGGAAATCGTACGTGAGGATGATATAATGGATGGTATCTCGAAGGGGGTGATTCGATGAGACGTTTGGGCATCGACAGCGGCGGCACGTTTACCGATGTCGTCCTTTGCGATGAAGACCACTGGGAGATCCGAAAAATCCCTTCCACCCCCGAAGCACCGCAAAACGCGGTGCTAGAGGGCGTGCGTTGTTTTGACGGAATCGACGAATGCCCTATCGTTCACGGCTCGACGGTCGCGACCAACGCGCTCTTGCAAAAGAGACTCGCGAAGGTCGCCTTGGTGACGAATGAGGGATTCAAGGACGTCTTCGAGATCGGACGACAAAATCGCCGCCATCTCTATCGTCTCATCCAACCGCGCCGACCTTCGCTCGTGCCTTCTTCGCACCGTTTCGAAGTCCCGGGACGGATTCTCTCGGACGCCCAAGAGGCGGAAGCCTTCGACCCGGAACGTGCGGAGGCGGTCGCTGAACAGTTGAAAGCCCTGAAGGTCGAAGCGGTCGCGATCTGTTTCCTGTTTTCATTCCTCAACCCGTCCCATGAAATCTCGATGGCGCGAATTCTCAAGCGACACGGATTCCGGGTATCGCTCTCACATCGCATCGTCGGTGAATTCCGGGAATTCGAGCGGTTTTCAACGACGATCGTGAATGCGGCGCTCCTGCCGATCATGGGTCCGTATTTGCATTCGCTCGAATGCGAGATGCCTAAACGCCCTATAGGAATCATGCAATCCAACGGTGGAAGGATACGGATCCGAAAAGCTGCCGAAGAACCTGTAAGGACTGTCCTTTCGGGACCGGCTGGCGGGGTCATCGGTGCCGGAACAATCGCGCGGTCCTTAGGCCTCGAGCGGGTGATCGCCTTCGACATGGGCGGCACCTCGACGGATGTTTCGCTCATCGATGGAGACCCGCTCATCACGACGGAATCCGTCGTGAGCGAGTTTCCGCTCAAAGTGCCGATGCTCGACATCCATACCGTCGGGGCAGGTGGCGGGTCGATCGCCCGTCTCGATCAAGGAGGCGCTTTGCGTGTCGGTCCCGAAAGCGCGGGCGCCGATCCGGGGCCCGTCTGTTACGGACAAGGAACGGCCTTGACGGTGACGGACGCGAATCTTTTCTTAGGACGACTTCTTGAAGACCGTCTCCTAGGAGACGCGGTTCGTCTTGACGCCCAACGTGTAGAACCGTTGATGGCGTCTCTCGCCGAAGAAACCGGTCTTACGCCTTCAGTGGCCGCGGAAGGCGTCTTGACGGTCGTCAACGCCGTCATGGAGCGCGCCCTCCGCAACATGACCGTCGAACGCGGTCACGATCCACGCGATTTCACACTGATCGCTTTCGGAGGAGCGGGTCCGATGCACGCGGTCTTTCTCGCACGGGCTTTGGGTATCCGCAAAGTCGTCGTCCCTGAAAATCCGGGAACGCTCTCGGCGATGGGGATGCTCGCCGCGAAAGTCGTCAAAGACGTTTCTTTGACCGTGATGTTGCCCGCAGATACCGCCCTTGAAGTCATCGAAGACCATTTCGCCGCGCTTGAGAGGGCCGCTGCAAAAGACTTGAATGAAGAAGGCATCCCGGAAACGACGATCGTTTTCGAACGCTCGCTCGATATGCGTTACGAAGGGCAATCGTACGAGTTGTTCGTCCCTTACGCGCAAGGGTTCATCGATGCGTTTCATCGTCTGCACGACAATCGTTACGGATATCACCGACGCGAAGCGGCTGTCGAAATCGTCAATGTGCGTCTTCGCGCCGCGGGGGCCGACCCCAAGCTTCCACAACGCCCGCAACGGAAACGTACGGACGCTTCGCCCGAGCGGGCCTTGCTCGAAAGGAAGTGCGCGGTGTTCGAGGGACGGGTCGTTTCCACACCGGTATACGAACGACGGCTTTTGCAGTACGGACACGTCATCGACGGGCCCGCGCTCATCGTCGAATACTCGTCGACGACCGTCCTTCCCCCCGGTGCAAGACTGCGTGTCGATGCGCAACTGAATCTCGACATATCGACAGAAGCGCCGCCTGCGGAGGGGTGTGGACGATGAAGATCGATTCGATCACCTTGGAAGTGTTCAAACACCGTTTCGCTTCTGTCGCCGAAGAAATGGGGGTCACGTTGTGTCGGACCGCCTTTTCACCCAACATCAAGGAACGTCGTGATTTCTCATGTGCCGTATTCAACGATCGCGGTGAGTTGATCGCGCAAGCGTCGCACATTCCCGTCCATCTCGGATCGATGGCGATGTCTGTCCAATCTGCAATCGACGGTCCCCGCTTGTGCGAAGGAGACATGGTCATGCTCAATGATCCTTTCCGCGGTGGCACCCATTTGCCCGACATCACTGTCGTCGCGCCGGTGTACGCCGGTGCGCAACACCCGCGCTTCTATGTGGCGAATCGGGCCCACCATGCGGACATCGGCGGTGTTTCTCCGGGGTCGATGCCCTTGTCGACATCGCTCTATGAAGAAGGATTGATCATTCCGCCGGTGCGCATCATTCGTGACCACGAGCCGGATGCCGCATTGCTTGAACTGATTTTGAACAATGTCCGGACTCCCGAGGAAAGGAAAGGCGACCTCGCGTCTCAATGGATGGCGAATCGCACCGGCATCCGCCGGCTCGAAGCGATGCTTGAACGTTTCGGACATGAGACGTGCCGTGACGTCGCCAAGGCGCTGATGGATTATTCGGAAACCTTGGTGTCACGGATGATCGCGACCCTTCCCCATGGCACGTACACGTTCACCGACCACCTCGACGATGACGGACACGGCACCGAAGATATCGCGATCACGCTCGACCTGACGATTGAAGACGAACGGCTCGTCTTCGATTTCTCGCGAAGTGACGATCAGACGCGAGGAAATGTCAACGCGGTCAAGGCGATTACCGCTTCTGCGGTCCTTTATGTCGTCAACGCCCTCTTGGAAGGGAAGGCTCCGATGAATGACGGCGTGAATCGTCGCGTGTTCGTCAAGACCCGAGCAGGAAGCGTCTTGGACGCGACGTTTCCCGCAGCTGTGGCCGCAGGCAACGTCGAGACATCACAACGACTCGTCGATGTCGCGCTCGGGGCTTTGGCGCAGGCGGTTGAAGAAAAGATTCCGGCTGCGAGTCAAGGCACGATGAACAATGTGACCATGGGTGGCTACGACCCTGTGAAAAACCGACATTTCACGTATTACGAGACCATCGGCGGCGGCATGGGAGCTTCCCCGTCGGCCGACGGAAGCGACGCGCGCCATTCGCATATGACGAATACGTTGAACACGCCCATTGAAGCGCTCGAGTTCAGCTATCCCCTCAAAGTGACGCGTTATGCGCTTCGTGAAGGAAGCGGAGGCAGAGGCGAATACTGCGGCGGAGAAGGTATCATACGGGAAATCGAAGCGCTCGTCGAAACGACGGTCTCTATCCTCGGTGAGCGACGCCGCCGCCCGCCCTACGGACTTTGTGGAGGAGCCCCCGGTGCATGCGGGGTCAACACCGTCTTGACCCGGAAAGGCCAACGTTCATGGCCTGGGAAGTTCCAAGGGACCCTTTTACCGGGTGAGCGGCTCCGTATTGAAACGCCGGGCGGCGGAGGATTCGGTAAAGGGACATAGGGGGCCTTCTCTTCTGCGTCTTAAGGAACGCTTTCTTCGGGCGTTTTTCGATACACGCACCATCCGGAATGCATGCGAAAGATTCATGGTGACATTCGCTTTTTTGACATCGCTGTGACGCGGCATTGTATGATATAATGGTAGGCGGACGAGGTGATGACATGCCCGAAATTCTTCGCGGACTCATGCATTTCTTCTTGGGACTCGCATCAGGCTTCGTACTGTTCGCAGTGATGTACGTCTATTTCATGGTGCGTGGAAAACACATGCAGACACCGAAGACGCACAAACCCGACACCGATGTCAAAGAAGAAGAACTCAAAGCGATGATTGAAGAAAAACAGAAGACATTCAAGGCTCTTCAACGCAAGGGCGAGAAGAATCTCGGCAAGTCGGTCTTCGATTTGTCGTATGAACTCATCGACGACATCTCGCGGTACTACTTCCCATTATCGAAACATCCGATGCTCGAGTTGAGCGTCAATGAAATCATCACCTTGAATCACTACATCACCGACCGCATCGACCAAATACTGAATGACCCCTTGCTCAAGAACACCCGGAACATCCGGATAACGAAAATCGTCCGTGCGTTCGAAGTCAAAAAGGCCCTCGACGAGAAGAAGGTCGTCAAAATCGCCAAAAGCAAGACGATGCGCAAGACCGCCAAGGTCACGCTCGGCGTCTTGAATCTGTTCAATCCGGCCTATTGGTTCCGCAAACTCGTCATCAACACGAGCATCGATTTCGTGACACGCAAGGTCTGCTTGATGATCATCGGTGTCGTCGGGGAAGAAACGAGCAAGATCTATTCGAAGAAACTGTTCGACAAAGACGTCGAATTCGATCTCGTCGAAAAAGAACTCAAAGCGCTCGAAGCCGGGGCCGACGAGGAAGAAACGGAAAACGAAGACACATGAAACGCCTTTTGCACGAAAGAACGATGAAACCGGCGACCGGGAAAGTGTGAAGACGATGTGCTTGTTCAGACGAAAGAAGAAAATCGTCCCTCCCTTGGAGAGGACACCCGACGAGCAGCCGTTCCAAGTGTTCGAAATCCTCGATGAACACGAAAAGAAAGCCTATCAGAAAAACCGTTTCGTCTCGCCGATTTTCGGTCATTTCGCCAAGGACGAAATCGTCATTCCCAATCATGCCGCATCAGCTCGGGACTTGGATAAACTCGACCCCTTCAGAACGAAACCGAAAATGACCAATGAAGAACGCATCAAGAAATACGGAACCGCCTATCCAGAATTCAAAGTCATCCGCGGACGCAACTTGCAAGAAGCGCTCGAATCTCAGGAAAAACCGGTGTCCGCGCGCATCGTCGATGAAACGGAACCGTCCGAAATCCCGCAAGAAACGCCGGCGGAAGACCTTACCGAAAACCTTTCGGAAGAGACAACGGCGCCAGCGTCCCGACATGAGGAAACGGTGAGCGGACCTGCGCCCGAGAAACCGCGGAACACCCCTGTGAAGACGCCCGTCGAACCATCCGGTTCCTTCGTCAAGGCGAACATCCATCAAGACAAGGCCTATCAGAACCCGTCGCACACGCTTTTCAGCAAACCGTCCGAGGACAAGCCGGACTTGAAAGAATCGATCGAACAACAAACCGACATTCTCAACCGGACGCTCGAAGAGTTCCAGATCGGCGGCAAAGTCATGCGACATACGCAAGGACCGACCGTCACCCGTTACGAACTGGCCCTTGAAAGCGGTGTCAACGTCAAACGGATCCACGGCATCGCCGACAACCTCAAGATGGCGCTCGCCGCGACGAACATCCGCATCGAAGCGCCGATTCCCGGTAAGAGCACCGTCGGCGTAGAAGTGCCCAACGTCGAAGCGGAGACCGTGCATTTCATCGATATCATCAACGCGTCGATGTTCAAGAAGGCGGCCCTTCCCTTGACGGTCGCCCTCGGTCTGGACATCGACGGCAATCCGGTATACACGTCGATCAAATCCATGCCCCACGGACTCGTCGCAGGCGCGACCGGAAGCGGGAAGAGCGTGTGCATCCACACCATTCTCATGAGCCTTCTGATCAAATACAGTCCCCGCGAGTTGCGGTTGTTGCTGATCGATCCGAAAATGGTCGAACTGACGCATTACAACGACATTCCGCACTTGATCACCCCCGTTTTGCACGATGCGAAGGCGGCGACCGCCGCATTGCGATGGGTCATCGACGAAATGGAAACGCGTTTCAACACCTTCAATGAAGAACGCGTCCGGGACATCGACGCCTACAACAAAAAAGTTGAAAACGACGCGGATCGCATGCCCTACATCGTCATCGTCGTCGACGAATTCGCCGACTTGATGGCGATTTCGAGTCAACATGTCGAAGACGCCGTCAAACGTTTGACGCAAAAAGCGCGTGCCTGCGGCATCCATTTGATCATCGCCACACAACGCCCTTCGACCGACGTCATCAAAGGCACGATCAAATCGAACATTCCGACACGGATCGCGTTCATGGTGTCGAGCCATGTCGATTCACAAACGATCATCGACTCGAGCGGAGCGGACAAATTGTTAGGACGGGGTGACATGCTCTTTCTTGGCAACGGCATGAACAAGATACGCGTCCAAGGCGCCTTCGTGTCCGAATCCGACATCGAGAAGGTGACGTCGTTCATCCGCCAACAGATGGCGCCGGATTACGTCATCGACGCCGACACATTGATCAAGCATGTCGCCAAACGACTCGACCGCGATGAACATTTCGAAGACGTCGCCCGTTACGTCGTTTCGCAAAACGAAGCGAGCATCAACAAGATAAGCAAACATTTCCAGATCGGTTTCAACCGTGCGCAATCGATCGTCGAAGCGCTTGAAGAAATCGGTGTGGTCAGCGAACATCAAGGATCCCGCGCAAGAGAAGTCCTTGTCGACCCGCAAGCACTTGAAACCTTGCTCGGAGAACTCGGGTGAATGAACATGTCGAATGAGATACCGCCTGTAGAAGACAACGACATCCACGAATTCGAAGACAAGACCGAAGTCGTCGAGGGACAGAATCTGAAAGTGATCAAACAACTGAGACGGAAGAACCTCGTCGTCTTGGTCGGCCTCCTGATCGTCATTTTCTTGCCCCACCTGTTTCCCCGTCATCTCGATTTCGACCCGATCCGTCGGTCGATTCTCTTTTCCGTGCTCATTTTTTCCTTGATCGCCTATCTTCTCTACATCAATCTTTTCCTTTTCCGACGTATCAACATCTCCGACGATTTGACGTGCATCCGCTTGAAACGCCATAACGGTCACATGGACCTCGCCGTGTTCATGACGGGGCTACTTTCCGTCATCGTCATCGTCAACACCTTCCTCGCCTCTTTCGCGACCGTCGACGGGACTTCGATGAAGCCCACCCTCGAAGGACGGGATACGATCATCACACGACATATCGCCGTCCAATATGAACGTTTCGACGTCGTCATCGTCAAAGTCGCCGAAGGAAAGTATTATGTGAAACGGATCGTCGCCTTGCCGGGTGAGCATTTGCAAATCGTCGACGGCGACGTACTCGTCGACGGCACGACATTGGAAGAACCTCACATCGGCGATGTGAATACGCCGTGCAATTCCGCTGAAAACTGCGACATCCACATTCCCGACGGACACGTCTACATCCTCGGGGACAATCGCTTGAACTCCGACGACTCCAGAAGTTTCGGACCGATTTCGAAGGAAAACCTCTACGGACGGGTGTTTTTCCGCATCCGGCCACTCAAGGACATAGGACCGGTGGATTGACGTGAGAACCATCCAATGGTATCCGGGGCACATGGCGAAAGCGAAACGGGAGATCGCCGCGCGTCTCAAACACATCGACGTCGTCATCGAACTCCTGGACGCGCGCGCGCCGTTTTCGAGCAAGAACCCCGATTTCGACGCGCTTTCCAAAAACAAGAAGCGGCTCGTACTCCTCGTCAAGGCGGATTTGGCGCCGGATGACGATATGCATGCCGCTTTGCGTCATTATGAAGCAAAGAACACGAAAGCGCTCGCCATCAACGCGAAATCACGAACGACGATCAAGAAAATCATCCACGCTTCACGGCTATTGATGGAAGACGTATTCGCCAAGGAAGCCGCTCGTGGCCGTCGTCCGCGAGCGATCAGAGCCGTGGTCGTCGGCATTCCCAACGTCGGAAAGAGTACGTTGATCAACACCATGGCCGGGCGTCGTTCGGCCCCGGTGGGCAATGTGCCGGGCATCACCCGCTCGATGCAAAACATCCGCGTCCGCGATGATTTCGAGTTGCAAGACACTCCGGGAATACTCTGGCCACGATTCGAAGCGCGGGAGATCGCGTTGAAACTCGCTTTGCTCGGAACGATCAAGGACCATCTCCTGCCTTTGCACGATGTCGCCGCTTTCGGCATCCGCCATCTCGCCGCTACGGCACCCGGGGCGTTCATCGAGCGCTACGGTGTCGAAGCCGATGCCGACGACATCGCGGCTACGCTTGAGGGCATCGGGAGACGCTTCGGCGCTTTACAACGAGGCGGTGAAATCGATGTCGACCGAGTGGTCGACCTTTTCATCCACGATTTCCGGGACGCGCGCTTCGGCAAGGTCATGCTCGATGAGGTTCCCGACGATGTATGAATTCGAACGACGCTGCATGAAGGAAGGTCATCGGCTCGTCGCCGGGACCGACGAGGCCGGACGGGGGCCGCTCGCCGGGCCGGTGGTCGCGGCCGCGGTCGTGCTCGACCCTGAGAACCCGATCGGAAGACTGGCCGATTCCAAGGTCTTGCGGGCCGTGATCCGAGAAGAGCTTTATGAAGAGATTGTCGAGAAGGCGCTCGGGACGAGCATCGTCTTCATCGACGCCGCAGTCATCGACACGATCAATATTTACCGAGCCGCGCAAAAAGCGATGACGGACGCCGTCTTGTCGCTGCCCTTCACGCCCGATAAAGTGCTCAGCGATGCGATGCCGCTTTCCTTGGAAGATATACCTTTCGAAGCGATCGTAAGCGGCGACCGCTTGAGTGCGAGCATCGCGGCCGCGAGCATTTTGGCGAAAGTGGCACGGGACAGACACATGGATCGACTCGCGCGTCGCTACCCCGCCTATGGTTTCGAGACCCACAAGGGGTATCCGACGAAAGCCCATCTGCGAGCGCTTGAGGAACACGGACCTTGTGCCGTCCACCGCCGCAGTTTCAAACCGGTGAAGGAACGACTTGCCAAACAACAACATCTATCCCTCGAGGTCGACATATGGAAATCGGATTGAACGATTTGTTGAAGAAGGATTTACGCGATGAAGTCATCGTCTTCCAGACCGACACGGTATACGGTGTCGGCTGTTTGTTGGATAGCGCTGAAGGTGTCGAAAGGATCTTCCGTCTGAAAAGACGCGAGCGTTCGAAACCCTTGGCGGTGTTGTGTTCGGACCGCGAATCCCTCGAAACGCTCGTCCGACTCAATCCGACGCTCGATGCGCTCGCCCGGATGCATTGGCCGGGACCGCTCACCTGCATCGCCGAAAAGACCGAACGCGTACCGGACACCGTCACCCGTGGCCTGCGGACCGTCGGGGTGAGAATTCCCGCCGATGCGACGGCGAGCGCGATTTTGCGACGCTTCGGTCCGATGGCCGTGACCAGTCTCAATCTGTCCGGTGAGGATGAAGTGCTCACCTATGAAAACGCGCGTCAATTCCTTGCAGAAGTCGATGTCGTCGTCAAAGGCGGAGACTTGAGCGGACCGGCATCGACCGTCGTCGACACGATCCACAGGAAGACGCTTCGTGAAGGCGCTGTCGACGTCGATTGGTCACGCGTGAGATGAAGTTGTTGTAATATGACGTTCTTTTGTTATAATTGAAATGATGAACCGCCCGAACGGAGGAAAACGCATGAAAATCGCCATCGGCTCGGACCACGGAGGATACCGTTTGAAAGAGGCCGTATTGACCCATTTGCGGGACACCGGTCGCGACGTCACGGACTTCGGCACGGATTCCGAAGACGCGTGCGATTACAACGACATCGCCATCGATGTGGCGCAAGCCGTATCTTCCGGACGCTTCGACCGCGGCATCTTGATTTGCGGCACGGGTATCGGCATGAGCATTCAGGCAAATCGTAACGAAGGCGTACGCGCCGCGTTGGTTCACGATGTCTACAGTGCCGAAGCGACAAGGTCGCACAACGATGCGAACATTCTCGCGATGGGTGGACGCGTCATCGCCGAAGGACCGGCGAAGAAAATCGTCGAAACATGGCTTGAAACGCCCTTTTCCGGCGAGTCGCGGCATATCCGCCGTATTGAGAAATTGAAGGGTTGACGGAGGTCGCTCATGGGTAAACTCGTCATTTTGAACCACCCCCTCATCGACCACAAGATGTGCCGGGTGCGCGACAAGGAAACGTCGGTGAAGACGTTCCGGGGACACGTGAACGAAATCAGCCTGTTGATGGCGTATGAAATCACCCGCGATCTCGAAACGGCGACGACGACTGTCGAAACGCCGTTGGCGGTCGCGCCATGCAAAAGACTCGGGAAGGACGTCGTCATCGTCGCCATTTTACGTGCGGGGCTCGGCATGGTCGAAGGCATCCGCCAACTCATCCCTTCGGCGAAGGTC
>SLPE01000116.1 GCA_007132145.1 Candidatus Izemoplasma sp. | reverse complement strand
GGCCCGAAGGAACGGCCGGTGTCGTACGGGCCTATATCGAAAACAAACTCCACGCTGACCCCGTCGTGCCGCAAAAATACTTCTATGTAGGCTCGATGTTCCGTTATGAACGTCCGCAGAAAGGACGTTTCCGGGAATTCATGCAGTTCGGCGCCGAAGTGTTCGGCAGCGCGCGCCCGGAGGCCGACGCCGACCTCATCGCCTATGCCGTGACGTTTCTCAAGTCCCTCGGCCTCGGCGATGTCGTCGTCGAAGTCAACTCCCTCGGCGACGAAGCGAGCAAAGAAGCCTACCAGACGACTTTGAAAGCGCACTTGAAGGCGCATATCACCACGATGTGCGCCGATTGTCGGCGTCGCTACGAAACGAACGCCTTGCGCATTCTCGATTGTAAAGTCGACGCCGACCACGTGGCGATCAAGGAAGCGCCCAAACCCCTTGACGCGCTGACGCGGGAAGACCGTGAACACTTCGAGACCTTGCAGCGCTACTTGAGTGGACAACAGATTCCGTACACCATCAATCCCGCACTCGTCCGCGGTCTCGACTACTACACGCACACCGTCTTCGAGATCAAAGTGAGCGAAGCGTTGCTCGGCAGTCAGAACGCCATTTGCGGCGGCGGACGCTACAACGGTCTCGTCGCATCGCTCGGCGGTCCCGATACCCCGGCGGTCGGTTTCTCCTTCGGCATCGAAAGATTGATCGTCGCGATGAAAGCCGCGGGCATTCCCGTCAAAGCGCCTTACACGCATGCCTTCCTTGTCGTCTTGGGCGACGAGGCGCGTGCGGAAGCGCTGGCGCTGATGCAACGGCTCAGACTCGACGGACTGACGTGCAACACCGACTTCGTCGACAAAGCGATCAAGGGACAGTTCAAGCAAGCCGATCATCAAGGCGCACGATTCACCTTGATCATCGGCCCCGAAGAAATCGAACGCAGAACCGTCAACATCAACGACCGGGAGACCGCTACATCCACCACCGTCGCTTTCGACGCCGTTCCCGAGTTTTTGAAGGACAAGATCAAAACGAACCATCGACGGAAGAAGGAGGCCCACCATGGCGACCCATCACAACAATGAACTGACGATGCGCGACATCGGAAAAGTCGTCAAGCTTAAAGGTTTCGTCGCGAAACGTCGTGACCTCGGCAATCTCGTGTTCATCGATTTGCGCGACCAAGAAGGCATCACACAACTCGCCTTCGACGCCGACAACGACTTACGCTCAATCGCCGCGACGCTCAAACCCGAGTACGTCATCACGATCGAAGGAACCGTCCGCGAACGCTCGAGCAAGAACAAGGACATCTTGACCGGCGACATCGAAATCGATGTCCACCGGCTAGAAGTCCTCAACACCGCGAAACAGACGCCGATGTTGATCCAGGACGAAACGGACGCGCTCGAGGATACGCGGCTGAAGTACCGATATCTCGATTTGCGCAGACCACGGTTGCAACGCATTCTTCAAATGCGCCATCGGATGATGCGTGAAACGAGACGATTTCTCGACGACGAACGTTTCACCGAATTCGAGACGCCGGTCTTGACGAAATCGACACCCGAAGGCGCCCGTGACTACGTCGTGCCTTCACGCATCCGCAAAGGCGAATTCTACGCCTTGCCGCAATCTCCGCAATTGTTCAAGCAATTGCTCATGATCGCCGGCTTCGAGCGCTATTACCAGATTGCGAAGTGCTTCCGTGACGAGGACTTGCGAAGTGACCGACAGCCGGAATTCACGCAGATCGACATCGAAATCAACTTCGCCGATCAAGCAACGGTGCTCGACATCAGCGAAAGGCTGATCAAACACTTGATGGTGTCGGTGAAAGGCGTCGAAATCACGGAACCTTTCAAACGGATGACCTATGATGAAGCGATGCGCGACTACGGAACGGACAAGCCCGATACGCGTTTCTGCATGAAGCTCGAACAACTCGACGATGTGTTCGAAAACACCGACTTCAACGTTTTCAAGAAGGTTTTGAGCGAAGGCGGCACCGTCAGGGGGATTCGTGTCGAAGCCGGTTCGGAAAGACTTTCGCGCAAGGACATCGACGCTTTGACCGAAACCGCGCGCCGTTATGAAGCGTCGGGACTCGCCTTCGTCAAATTCGACGACGGCGCTCCGAGCGGCGGCATCGCCAAACACCTCGGAGCGGAGACGTGCGATCGGCTCGCTTCCCGCCTCGGCATTCGCGGCAGCGACCTCGTCCTCATGGTTGCCGACCGTCGCGAGACGGCCTTGCGAGCCCTCGGACAAGTGCGTCGTGCGCTCGCGCGCAAACTCGATCTGATCGATGACGATGTCCATGATTTCACATGGATTCTCGAGTGGCCGATGTTCGAATACGACGAAGAGACGTCACGGCACTACGCATTGCACCATCCTTTCACGAGAATACGTGACGAAGACGCGTCCTCTTTCACAGAAGAGCCCTTGAACGCCAAGGCTTATTGTTACGACTTGGTCGTGCAAGGTCAAGAACTCGGCGGTGGCTCCCTGCGGATCCATAAGGGAAGCATGCAAGAGGACGTGTTCTCGGTCTTGGGCATGGACAAGGATGAACAACGGCGCAAGTTCGGCTTCTTGCTCGACGCGTTGCAGTACGGG
>SLPE01000199.1 GCA_007132145.1 Candidatus Izemoplasma sp. | reverse complement strand
TCGGCAACATCCTTGTTAGTTGAATTAACCACATCATTATATGTTTCCCTACAATCTTCAATTACATCATGTGTCCAACAAGATGCAATAACCATATCACGTTCTTCTTCAGGAAGTAAATGCTTAAATCCGTTTGCAACATCCACAACCATTTCCAAATGCACAATATAATCACCCCCATCATATTTATGATTAGTTTCTTTATGTACTTTTCGTGCGTATTTTTCCGCTTTCTTAATTATTTCTGACATTATTTAACACTCTCCATCCGATTAAATAGTTTATTTACATCATTATCATTCACAACTGTTGGTTTTTTACCTTCAAAATATTGTGGGATTAGATTGTTATCCAAATAACCAATAACTTCATTAAACGATTCACAATCATATTCTCCACTCCAAGGGTCATATGAAGACTCATATCGAATTTCGAATATTAAATAATTTATTTGAGGAATTGCAAATGATTTCTTATCAATAGTGTCAGGTGTAAAATTTGATAATATTTTTTTAAAATCAATTCCTTTAAAGAATTCTTTCTCTCTCACGTTACTTATTTCTTCCTTCATTATTGGGTCAATAAATTCAAAATCAACAAATAAATATTCCTTTTCTTCATCATCACCAAATCCCACAAATTGAAGATAATACTCTGCTTCAATTAATTCATTGTTTGCGCCTTTATTTTCATTAATTGTATATGTTGGAAGTAAATGAAAAATATTATCTGCATTATATTTTTCCCTACTTTTTCTCATTTCAGATATGTAACTTGTTTTAACTGAAGATAGAAATACCCCCAATAAACATTTATGTACGCTTGTTTTTGAATTCATAATTTACATCTGTTTTTTAGTTCATCCCATGTTGGTTGCGTTCCTTTAGGGACATATAGTTGTATCATAATATCCATGTCATCAACTTCGTATACGAGTTCAGGACTTGTGTTATTACTGTTTAAATACGCAATGTCGTATAATTCATCAGCACCATCCATAAAGAAGTGGTCAACACTTGATGAACCAACAAAATGTGTTTCTTTTTCAATAAGTTTAGTAATTATAAACTTAATTAAATCAAACCAATCCTTTATAAAATCTCCCGAATCAAAAATTTTTTTCTTTTCATCACCATACGATATTTTTGTATGTTTGTATGATGAAACGTTGGGTTCGTCATATTCTATACTATAAACTGCCATAATTTAACTTATTTGAATTAAAATAAAAGTTTAGATAAAGTTTTATTTTTTCTCTTATTGATAATTTATTAATATAACTCCCTCTTCCTAAAAATAAAACAAAAAATTGAGGAAAATGTTTCAAAGTTAATTTATTTCCATAATTATCAGCATCTTCCTCAGTATGTTTACCAATATCGTTTGCAGCAAAATGATGTCCAAGTTCATGAATAAAGGTTTTATAATAATCTAAATATCCAAATTTCTTTAACGTATCCTTTGCTAATAAAATACGTGGTATTAATAATTCTTCTTTTTTTGTATATTCTTCAATATTTAACATCTCACATATTTCCTCATATGGTTTATTATATTCTTTTTCTATTTCTTCAATTTTCCGTAAAGAATTTTTTACAAGCACTTTATAGTCATCATTTAATGTATAAATATATTTACCAATAGCATCACCTTTATCGTCAGTATTTATTTCATTATAAGTTTTATCAAAAACGGCAATGTTTTCATCCTTACAAATTTTTCTTAATGTTGCGTCAATAACATTAAGAAAATGTGGGTATTTATCCAATTTAAATGTTAAAAAATACAATTCTATGGATAAAATTGTTGCTTGTATAACTGCATAAAATAATGCTAACAACAAAAATCCAAGTACTATAAATGCAAATATTTCCATTATTCTATAATTTTATTTCAAACCTTTCCTTCATTTTCTCCACCATTTCATCAGGAACACCATGTGAATTAACACCACCATGTCTGTTTTCAACAATTACACTAAAAACGTTGTAATCATATTTTTTTGCCAATTCATAATACGCCTCCATTTCCCATTCACGTGTGAATGTGTTATCAACAACAATATGTGATGTACCCAATTTCATATACCTTTCACATTTACGTTTACACCAACCATGTGCTGTTGGAATAAAAAGTGATGACCATTTATATTCACCATTACGCATAAAATAATCATCTGCAGAACATATTGCTTTTGTTCCTAAGTTTTTTGCAAATGTTGACTTACCGCTTCCTGGTACACCTCTTATTATGTATAATATTTTTTCCATATTAGTTATAACGTAAAATTAATTTTTTTGTTATAATTAATTCTTTCTCTCACCAAATTGATTGATGGTTTTTATTATCAATCTAATCGCTTCCACGTCTGAAAACTCACCTAATTCCGACATGTTGAAAAATTCAACAACATATCCACCATTAACTAATTCATCACTTGCGTTGGTGATAAAAACACATAAATCATTCACCTCATATGTGAAATAATGATATACTTGTTCAGAAGAGTTATCTGTTTCCTTTTTAAAACCTAAGTTGATTAATTCTTTTTCAGTCATTTTCTTTTATAATTTATTATTTTATATTCAATATTATTTTTACTTGTCATCCAACCATCACCAGGTTCT
>SLPE01000157.1 GCA_007132145.1 Candidatus Izemoplasma sp. | reverse complement strand
GTCCGCATCGGTTTCCGCTGCGACTTTGCTCAATGCGAAAGAATCCCCCGTATGGTCGGCAATATCCTGGATTTCCGGTATTTGGTAGTAGTGCGCAAGAATGACCGCGTTCCGCTTCTTTTTCAACGCGTTGATTTCTTTGACGAGTTCGGTGTTGTCCATGGCGCCACCTCCGTGTTCGCTAACCATTATACCAGTTTCAATGGCGGATTTCTATTTATTTACTGCGCATGGGCGATTCCACGACGTTTTGAAAGCGAGACGACGGGGATGATGGTATAATGGTTCCGAGGAGTGATGACATGCAAAAGAAACCTCTGGCGTTCCGACTGCGCCCCAAGCGTTTCGAGGACATCGTCGGCCAAGACCACCTCGTCGGCGACGAGGGCGTCTTGCGAAAAATGGTCGAAAACAAACGCTTCTTCAGTTTCATACTCTACGGACCGCCCGGGACGGGAAAGACGAGCATCGCGCACGTCATGGGAGAAGCCTATGGCTTGAACACCTTCGTCTTCAACGCCAGTTCCGATACGAAGGCGGCACTCAAAGACGTTGTCGAACACGCAAGACATTATGGCGCGCTCCTCATCGTCGATGAAATCCACCGGATGAACAAGGACGTCCAGGATTATCTGTTGCCGCATGTCGAAGCCGGTCATGTGACGATGATCGGCATTACGACGAACAACCCCTACCATGCGGTCAACCCGGCAATCCGTTCGCGTACGAACATATTCAAATTGAAACGTTTGTCTCAACAGACGATCAAAGCGTATCTCGAAAACGTCGTCCAGACGCATGAAGAGGATATCGCCGTCGCCCTCGACGATGAAGTCTTCGATTACATCGCGCAATCGAGTAACGGAGACATCCGCAGCGCCATCAATCGCCTGGAGTTGCTCGCGGGAACGGCGACGACGGAAACGCGCATCGACCTCTCGCGTGCGGAAGCCGTCTTGCAAGCACCGGTCTTGCCGTCCGATAAAGGGGAAGATGACTATTACGCGTTGTTGTCGGCCTTACAGAAATCGATTCGCGGAAGCGACGTCGACGCAAGTCTTCATTATCTCGGACGGTTGATCGCCAGCGAAGACCTCGACAGCATCTTGCGACGTCTCAGCGTCATCGCCTACGAAGACGTCGGTCTTGCCAATCCGAGTGTCTTCGCCAAGGTCGAAGCCTGTGCGAACGCCTGTTTGCGCGTCGGGTTTCCCGAAGCGCGCATCCCTTTGGCGGCAGTTGTCATCGACCTTGCACTGTCACCAAAATCCAACAGCGCCAACAAGGCGATCGATGCGGTCTTGTCGGATTTGAACAAGGGGAAGACGGGCGCGGTTCCACCGCACCTCATCAACATCGACGTGTTCGAAGCGCGAGACGACTATCGCTATCCGCACGACCATCCCGACCACATCGTCAAACAACAATACCTTCCCGATGACCTGTTGGGCACGACGTATTACACGCCTGCCCGAACCGGGAAATACGAAGACGCTCTCGCTAAAAGGCTCGAAGCCGTCAAGGCGAGATTGAGATGACGGAGGTGACCCATGATCGTCAAACGAATCCTACGCGTCATCATGATCACCATGATTGTCATCTTCTTGATCGCGGTCGCCTTCGATGTCGCATCCTCGATCCTTTCGCATAACATCCGTTCGACGTTCGAAGGCGGCATCCTCGACGAGGTCGAGTATATCGAAGTGCGAGGACACACCCTCGCCTATCGGACATACGGTGAAGCGAACGAACGGACACTCGTTTTCATCCACGGTTTCATGGGCAACAGTTTCGATTACCACGCGCTTTCCACGGCATTGCAAGACGACTATCGAATCATCGCCATCGACCTGATCGGATTCGGACAAAGCGACAAGCCGCTCGATTACGACTATTCCAAAGCCAATCAGGCCGAAACGATCAAGGCGGCACTGGACGCTTTGGACATTTCGCCGTTCGCCCTCGGGGGTCATTCGATGGGAGGCGAAATCGCTTTGCGTCTGATTCGTGCGCACCCCGACGCTGCAAAGCGTCTCATCCTCTTTGCCAGTGCCGGATTGCAAACGTCTCAACCGTCGGGTTTTCCGCCGTTCATCAACGAGTTCATCGTCAAGAACTACTTTGTCCAAAGACTCGGGTTCAATTTCACCGTCCATCAGCCCGACGACGACGTCAAGGACCATTTCAAGACGATGTTCTACATGAACACGGAAATACCCGGAGACGTCATCCGTGAATTTTCCAAGGCCGAAGACGATGAGAACGTCATCGATTTTCTCGACACGCTCGTGATCGAGACCTTGATTATCTACGGTGCGGAGGACAGAGTGACACCTCCCGCTTTCGGCGAAACTTTCGATGAAGCGCTCGCGAACAGTGCCTATGTCCTTCTTGAAGCGATCGGGCATCTGCCCTTCATTGAAGCGCCGGAGGCCGTAGAAGATGCACTGAGAGCGTTTTTAGAAGAGTGAACACGTCTTCTACCGTTTGAGGTGTTTGCTCAATCCCTGTTTTTTGAAGTTAAAGTCTTGACAAGTCCGCAATTTTTTTGTATCGTATTATTAGCAAAGCACAAGTATGAGTGCTAAACCAAAAAATCCACCCACTTACCAGGAGGTATGATCGATGTTG
>SLPE01000067.1 GCA_007132145.1 Candidatus Izemoplasma sp. | reverse complement strand
TTGTGGAAATAGATGATTTGTTCGAACCCTTCGTTCGTGTAGGAAAAGACTTTGCTTGAAAATTTGTTCTCGCTCATTTTTTTCTCCTTTATCGTTTTTTTATTGGGGTCCGTCCGCGACGAGGGCGGACAGGGCGATGGAATAGAGTTTGCTTTCGGTCGTGTCGGCACGACTCGTGAGGACGATCGGTTTTTTCGCACCGGCGATGACGCTCGCGCTCTTGGCGTTGGCGAGGAACATCATCGCTTTGTAGAAGACGTTGCCGGATTCGATTTGCGGCATGAGGATGAAGTCGACATCGCCCGCGATCGGGTCGGCGACGCCCTTGAGCTTGGCGGCGTCTTTGTCGATGGCGTTGTCGAGGGCGAAGGGACCGCCGATCGTACAATGCTCGATGACGTTCTTCTTGTTGCGCTCGATCAAGGTTTGCGCATCGAGCGTCGCTTGCATCTTCGGGTTGACTTTCTCGATGGCGGCGATGACGCCGACACTCGGCGTATCGATGCCGAGCGCTCGGGCGATGACGACGCCGTTTTCGACGATTTCCTGCTTGATGTCGACGTCGGGGTCGATGTTCATCGCGCCGTCACTCATCAGGAGCAGTTTGTGATACGTCGGGATTTCCATGACGCTCACGTGGGACAGGCGGTTCTTCGTGCGCAATCCCTTTTCCTTGTCGAGCGCGGCGCGCAAGATCAGCGCGGTGTCGACGAACCCCTTCATCAAGAAGGCCTTTTCATCTTTCGCAGCGACGTCGACGGCTTTTTCGCACGCTTCTGTCGGATCCTTGACGTCGACGATCTCGTAGCGGTCCTTGGCGATGTTCAAGGCTTCGAGGGTGTTCTCGATCGCGCCTTTCTCGCCGACGAGCACCGGGTCGACAATGCCCTTTTCCGCCGCGAGATGCACCGCTTCAAGGACGTGGCGGTCGTTGGCGACGGCGACGGCGAGCGTCTTTTTGCCGCGGTTGGCGGCTTCGGTGAGCAGTTGTTGCATCGATGTGATCATGTCGCACCACCTTTTCAATAGTCTTTGGCGTCTTCGACGCCTTGGAGGACACGGAGTGCGCCGAAGGCGAGCGCTTCCATTTCGTCTTCACCCGGGTAGACGAGCACTTCGGCGATGAAGGAGACGCGTTCGGTAATCGCGTCGACGACGAGTCTTTCGTGTGCCGAGCCGCCCGTGAGGACGATGGCGTCGACGTCGCCTTTGAGGACGGTGGCGCAACTGCCGATTTCCTTGGCGATCTGGTAGCACATCGCTTCATAGATGAAACGGGCGTGTTCGTCACCGTTTTCGATGCGACGGGCGATTTCGCGGCCGTCGTTGGTGCCGAGATGGGCGACGAGTCCGCCTTTCCCGTAGTTTTTGCGTTTGATGTCGTCAAGTGTGTATTTTCCGCTGAAACACATTTTGTAGAGAGGACCGAGCGGGACGGTGCCGCTTCGTTCGGGCGACATCGGGCCGTCGCCGTCAAGGGCGTTGTTCACGTCGACGACGCGACCTTTCTTGTGGACGCCGACGCTGATGCCGCCGCCGAGATGGGCGACGATGAGATTCAGTTCGTCGTAAGGTTTTCCGAGGTCCTTGGCGGCTTTGAGGGCGACCGCTTTCTGGTTGAGGGCGTGGAAGAGGGAGTCGCGTTTGATGTCGGGCATGCCGCTGACGCGCGCGATGTCGTCCATCTCGTCGACGGCGACGGGGTCGACGATGAAACTGGGGATGCCTTGGGCGTCGCCGATCTCCTTGGCGAGCACACAACCGAGGTTGGAGGCGTGTTCGCCACGTCGGGCGTTGGCGACGTAGTCGACCATCGCGTCGTTGACGCGGTAGGTACCGCTTTCGATCGGTTTCAACATGCCGCCGCGTCCGACGACGGCGGAAAGACTCGAGAGCTCGATGCCGTGGGCATCGAGGGCGTCGAGAATCGCTTGTTTGCGAAAATCGTATTGATCGATCATACGTTTGAACGACGCCACTTGGGCGGCGTCGTGGGAAACACTGTATTTGAACACGCATGTTTCGTCTTCGAAAAGGGCGATTTTGGTACTGGTGGAGCCGGGATTGAGCGCGAGCAATCTGTATGACATGTTCTCCTCCTGAGGGGCGTCCTATGGGCAACAAGGACATTATAACATGTTAGCGTTTTCACGACAACACCAAACCGGGCGATTTTAAGCGTGTTTCCGTTTTCAAGAAAAAACGCCCTCGCGGGCGTTGAATCATCGCGGTTTCAGACGACTCGTGAAATGTCGCAAAACAGGTGGTTCGTATTCGAACTGCCATCCTCTGAGCGTGTCCTTGCGTTTAAAGACGGAGATGACGGCATCGGCGACGACATCGAGGTGCGTGTAGGTGTATGTGCGGCGGGGAATCGTCAAACGCATCCATTCCTTGGGACTGCGGACGTTTTCGCCGCTGTCGGGGTCGCGTCCCATGAGCATCGTGCCGATCTCGACGGCGCGGACGCCGGCTTCGAGATAGAGTTCGTTGACGACGCTGACGCCGGGGAAGGCATCGTAGGGAATGTGGGGGGCGAACGCGCCGCAATCGACGAAGACGGCATGGCCGCCGAAGGGGCTTTGCACGGGTACGCCGGCGTTCTTGAGACGTTCGCCGAGATAGCGGACCTGGTCGAGACGGTGGCTGAGGTA
>SLPE01000161.1 GCA_007132145.1 Candidatus Izemoplasma sp. | reverse complement strand
GGTCGTCGTCGTGACGCTCATGCGTTTCTTGACGATTGGTGCCGATGTAGGCTATCAGCCACCCGACGGCAAGAATCTGCTCGATCCCACACTGTTCTATTCTGAACCCGGGTTGCTGTATTCGATCGTTCCGGTGGACGTCGATGCCGGGGAGACGTACATGTTCTCGATGCCGTCGTTTCCAAGAATCGACGATGTTCACATCGTCATTACGAGTGAAAACCGGCAATACGTCGACGAAGACAACCTCTTACTCGACATGTGCTCACAGTATTACGATTATCTCGAATGTCTCATCGAAGTCGATCCCGCGGATTCTCAACTGTACTTCACGTTCACCGGACCTTATGTCGACTTCGTCCATGAACAGTACAACATGGAAAACTTCCAGTTGGAAATCGGCGAGACCCGCACAGCGTATGAACCCTTCATAGCATCCACGACGGTCGTTTCGCATCAAGGTCAAGGAACGTTGACGACGAGTTACGAAACGACATTGACCTTGGAAGCGATCCTCTCACAGTACGTCAGTGTCCATGACGACTACGATGGAGGCCTCGACGAAAGCATCGTCGTTGTCGAAGACGAGTACACGGGCAACGAAAACGTCGTCGGAACGTATGCTGTATCCCTTGAAGTCTCTGATTCGAGCGACAATCGTGCACTTTTCGATTTGACCGTCGCCGTCGTCGATTTGATTCCGCCCCTCATCCACGGCCCGACGTTCGTCGAGATTCCTTTGTCGGAAGACTGGGACCACGAGCAACTGATGGCGTTGTATAGTGTAGAAGACGGGTATACACCGTCTGAGATGATGACGCTGGAAATCGTTGAGAGCGACGTCCCCGAGTCTTTGACGACGACCGGAGAATTCACGATGTGGCTAAGAACCGAGGATGAATCCGGCAATACCGCCGACAAACACGTCACGGTATCGATCGTCGATGACATGCCGCCGCATATCAGCGGACCCCGACTCATCGATGTTCCCTACTATGCGCCGTTGACTTGGGAAATGCTCGTCGACCTCCTGGAGTACCACGATGCCAACGTCGAGTTGACGGCAGAAGACGTCTATGCGCTCGAGAACGGTTATGAAGACAGTGAAGATACCCTGGGCACCTACCGGATCGTCTTCGCCGTCACGGACGGTTTCTCCGAAGAGACCCACACGATGTACGTACGCGTCATCGACGATGTCGCACCGGTCTTCAGTTTCGATGAGCGGATCGTCATCACCGAAGGAACCGCACTCAGTGCGATGATGTTGTTGTCATGGTTCAACGAACACAACGAATCCGATGACTTCGAGGCGGTCGACATCCGTCCGTTGAGCGGTTTCAGTTTCCATGAACCCTTGGAACGGGGCATCCACACGATTTCGGTCGAAATCGTCGGCGCCGATGATCAAACGCTTGTTCACACGCTCAACGTCGAAGTCCTCTCTGAAGACGGCGAAGTGATGATGCCTTGGCTCGCACTCGGAACGGTTGTCGTCATCGGTTCGACGTTGATCGCGCTCGGCATCGTGCTCAAACGCCGCCTGGATTGATACAGAGCGATCCATGGCACTGCTGAACCACCTTTGAAGAAAGCATAAGCATCAGACGAAGTCCCGTGCGTCATCGGGACTTCGTTCTTTATGAACACCCTGCGCTTAGAAGCCCTTGAAAGAAACACGAAAATCACCTCGCTTTTTCTTGCAAAGAGAAGATAATCGTGTATAATGTTAGGTAAAGCCTAACTAACTATTTATTCGTGAGGTGACCGTGATGGACCGTGAAGACATGCGCCTGTCGCTCAATGCGTTCTTGAAAATGTATTTCGACAGCTGCCGGGAAATCTACAAGGAACTCGACAACATCGAATTGTTGACGGGCAAGCAGTTCGAGCATTTGCGATTGATCGACAAACACGGGGAAATCACCATGGGGAAACTCGCCGAACTGACAGGTTTGAGCAAACCGACCGTGACTGAAATGATCAAGCGCTTCGAAGAAACGGCGCTGATCGAAAAAAGAAGATGCCAAGCCGACGGTAGGGTTTTCTTCATCCGTTTGACGGACCACGGAAAGACATTGGCGAACACGAACAAGCTCGAAAGCGAACGCGCGGTCGACAAGATTTTCGCGCGACTCGATGACGACGACATCGCACAACTCAAAAGGTTGTTCGACAAGTTCAAGGAGGCATCGCGATGATATTCGGTAAAACCATCAACAAGTACTATGTGCGTTACGCGGGGCTCTTTTTGTTGGGCATCGTCGCCTTGATCATCGTCGACCTCGCGCAACTCGAGATTCCCTTGATCACGCGTGATCTCGTCAATACCCTCGAAGCGCGAATCGCCGCCGGCGAAACCGCGGATACGGCCTTTTTGCTCGACATCGTCCGGACGTTGACCTTCATCACCGTCTTGATTGTCGTCGGCCGTTTCTTTTGGCGTTTCGGCATCATCGGCGCCTCCCGGCAGATCGACTACGACATCCGCAATGAAATGTTCTCGCATTGCACGAAACTTTCGAACCGGTTTTACTCCGAGAAGAAGGTCGGCGGCTTGATGGCGCACTTCACCAACGACCTCGAAGCGGTCAGGCGCGCGGTCGGTCCCGGATTGATCATGTTCATAGACGCGCTCTTTCTCGGCACATTGACTT
>SLPE01000175.1 GCA_007132145.1 Candidatus Izemoplasma sp. | reverse complement strand
TCTGTTTTTATGGTGTAAGATGTCCATACTATTCTACGTACGCGTACACGTGTGCGCGTACGTGAGTACAGTAAAGCTTTTGTTTATCGAATAGCATCCTTGAATCTTCGTGATTCCAGGGGCATTCAAATGTCATGACATGCAACTTGCACCCGTTTGCATGAAAAACATGACATCTACCATGCAACAATGGACGTTATCGTATACAATAGACATGCACCGTTTCATGACAGAAGAGGGTGATTACATGTTCATACTCCGTCATATCTCGAAAATATACGATGATGCCAGCACGCCGACCGAGGCGTTAAAGGATGTCTCGCTCGTTTTCGAACGTGCGGGCCTCGTCGCGTTATGCGGGCCGAGTGGTTCCGGAAAGACGACGCTATTGAACATCATCGGAGGACTTGACCATCAGACGAAGGCCACGAAGGACTTCGATAAATCGTACTTGCATTATCCCGAGGGAGAGTTTATCGTCTCGGGCGTTCTGACCGACAATTTCGACGAGGACGATTGGGACACCTATCGCAACGAACGGATCGGATTCGTTTTTCAGAATTTGAATCTCCTCGCACATTTGAGTGTTTTGGAAAACGTCGAGTTAGGCATGATTCTTGCGGGTGAGGAAGCGCCGGCGCGCAGAGAAAAGGCGCTCGAGGCACTCAAACAGGTCGGCATCGCCGACTTTGCGGAAACGACGAGTGCACAGCTGTCGTTCGGACAGAAACAACGCGTCGCGATCGCGAGGGCGCTTGCGAACGATCCGGATGTCATCCTCGCCGATGAACCGATCGGTTCGCTCGATACCCAGACGGGTCGGGAGATCATGGTGCTGCTCAAGCGCATCGCCGAAAAGAAACTCGTCATCATGGCTTCTCACAACGAAGCGGTTGTCGAAGAGTTCGCCGACCGCATCGTCCGCATCAAGGACGGAGAAGTGCAATCCGATACGACGAAACATGACACCGAAAGGGTGAAAGGACGCAAGCACTTGCAACAAAGGACGACGATTCCCTTCTTGAGTGCGGCCGTCTTGTCGTTTCGGGGATTTCGCGCGAAACTGTTGCGCAACGTCCTTGCGATGGTCGCCACCGGGCTCGGTGTCGCGGGGCTCGCGCTCGTGATGGGCATCGCCATCGGATTCAGCGGTGAACTGAGAAAGATCGAGCGGGACACTTTGACGACTTTACCGGTATCCATCTATCAAAATCCGGCGCACACACCTTATGTGGCGGCCGCGTATTCCGCGGCGCCGATCAGGGACGATTCGCTTTGGTTCAATCCGATCGAGTTCACAAGGAGTAGGAGTGTTCGTGCGAACAACATCAACGATGCATTCTTGAATCATCTTGACGGACTTTACGATTCCTTGATTTCCGGCATATCGTATCGTTACGGGGTCTCGATGCCGTTCATGCGTGATTCCGGAGGCACGCTCGTCGACAGCGACGCTTTCGGCATCCGTTTACAACCGCTTGCCGACAATACGCCGTATTTGCAAAGTCAGTTCGAAGTGCGCGCGGGTCGCTACCCCGAAAACGACAGGGAAGTCGTCATCATTGTCGATATCGAAAACAACATCGACAGCGCCATTCTTTCATTTTTCGGTTTAGAAGAAGAAGAGGTCGCTTTCGAAGACGTCTTGGGCAAAGAATTGGTCGTCGTCTTCAATGACGACATGGACATCGATTTCGACATCGCGGAAAACCGCTTCAACAGGGAGATGGGGGCGCCCGCGTATGAAAACGGCATCGTCCTCACGCTCGTCGGTGTGTTGAAAGGGATTCCGAGCGGCGTCGAGACGATGACGACCGGCCTTTTCTATCCCGATACCCTCGAAGAGGCCTATATCGCCGAAAACATCGAAAGCGACTTCTGCAAGGCGATCATGGACTTGGACCTCTTCGACATCGAATCTGTCGAAACCCGTTCGAACATCGTCTATCAAAGACGTTTGAACGGATGTCGGGACACGCCCAACGTCATCGATATCTTTCCGAGTTCCCTCGACGACAAAACTTGGGTCTTGCATCATCTGAACGTCTACAACTGGAATGTCAGTGAAACGAACCAGATCGCCTACACCGACCATGCGGCCGTGTTATCATCGTTTCTTGGAAGCGTCAGCAACAACGTCTTGTTCACCTTGCTCGCGCTCGGGGTGATCTCTTTGGTCGTCTCGTTGATGATGGTTGTCGTGCTCGTCTACATCGGTTTGTTGGAAAGAAGGCGGGAAATCGGCATATTGCGTAGCCTCGGCGCGAGCCGTAAGGCGATCAACCGGGTCTTGAACATCGAAGTGGCGATGGCCGGCTTCGTCGCGGCGACGCTCGGCATCGCGGCGGCGGCCTTGCTCAGTTGGCCGCTCAACGTGCTCTTGCGGGGCGCTCTGATCGGTTTCGGAGACATCGTGCAAGTGCGATTCCTTCCGAGTGTCGCCTTGATCGTCGTGACGACGTTGTTGACGTACGGGGTGAGCATCATCCCGACACGCAAGGTCACGGACGTTTCTCCGGCCGACATCATCCGTGGCGCGGAGTGAAGGTGAAAGATTTGCATCGACGCGTGTTCAGGGGTTCAATAACGCTCGCCGACATGGTATAATGCACTCAGTGCCAGGATGAAGGTGATCAAATGGGATTGAAAGACGTGATGAAAGTAGT